>CAYOTG010000043.1:0-6792 GCA_964406825.1 uncultured bacterium | reverse complement strand
TATATCTATTTTTCAAATCTTGCATGGTTTCTTCATTATCTGGATTATCTCCATAGACATTAACAATAATATCGTCTTCAAATTGATTTGGAATATTTTTGTCCTTATCAAGAGCATCAAATACTATATTATTAATATCACCAGGTCCAAACCAGTCTGAGAGTAAATCTTCACATGCTACTCCATCTGTATCTTGACAATCATCCCCTAATGACCAATTGGCTGCAATAATCCGTGAATTATTAGCCCTACCTAAATGAGAAATAAACCCAATAGATGCTGCTGATAGTGAGAATATTTCTGGACCATACGATTTATCACTAAATAATCTCATACTAACTTCATTATTAAACATAAATAATTCAGGACCTTGTAAGGTTGGCTCATAATAAGTGTAACCCTTTAATCCAGTTAATCCTCCACCAAAAAAATATATAAAATCATTAGCGTCATGATTAGATAAATAATTATAAATAATATTGTTCTTTATTGATATAAAATCATCCCCTTGATTGGTATCAATCCGCCAATACTTATTGATATCAACTACAAGTCTCCAAGTATCATGACTTGCAAGATAGGGTAGGAAACTACCAAAATCTTCATTAACCCTAAATTCTTCAAATATATTATTTTTTTCATATGATACCACTGAATTTACCTTAAATCCTCTACTTGGCATCATTGTATATAAATAATGTCTTTTTCTAGCATCATATTCATATTTTACTGTTGCAGCATGGCCACGATAATAATCATATGCTCCTTTAAAATATACAGAAGTTGGCTCATTGCCATATAAAAAATCTTCTATATATTCTTCATCAAGCTCCTGAGACATATTAACAAAATAAAACTGTCTAGATGAGTTATAGGTATAATACATCCAAAATTTATGGTCTTTATAAATAAACCTGGAGCCTATATCTGTTGAAAATAAATTATATTTATAATCAACATCATAAATTATATTATCAATTTCATATCCATTAGCCCTTCTAAATAAATGATCACGATTGGTATGCCTTGACATCCAATAAAAATTAAAATAGTATGTAAATAAATTTTTATTGTAATCAAAAAGCAATGATAAGTCTAAATCTTTTCTATTATTTATCGTAATTCCACCTAATACAGATAAAGAACGTAATGCCTCATTATCAAAAAAATATAATCCAGGCTTTACCGTTCCATAATCGAACATAATTCTAGGGAAAAAGAAAGGTCCTGTCATTTTATCTATATACTCTGTTGACATTCCCTCAAATTGTTTATCCATTAAAATAGAATTTGGCCTTATTTTATATTCTATTTCTTTATTTTCTGCTATATTCTCATTACTACTTAAAATTTTAAAATCTTCCATTAAAGCTAGTTTATAGCCACCATTCTGATAAATTGAAAATACTATTCTACCATCATCAGAGATATCTGGTTTAAAAGCACCTCCCTTTAAATCTGTAATGTATCCTTCACCATCTATACTTTTGATATATAAATTATAAATTCCTGATTTATCATCTGAATACAATAAAATATCATTCTTATAATTTTGGTCCCGCACATCCCATGGCACATTAATAAAATCACTTAATTCTCCTGTATCAGAATTAACCAAGTACAAATCTCTTTCATGATTTCTAACAGCATCAATTAAATATTGGTTACCATAAATAGAAATAGAATATATCTGCATGCCATCATTAAAATTTGTTAAAATATTATATTCTGAGAAGTCTTTATTGCCTATAACAATATTGGAGGTTCCATCATATGTATTAATTGCAATAATCTTATCATTTTCTTTATCATAGATAGGAGAAAATAATCTAAGACCCTCAGTGAGTTGTTCTTCTTCATCATCATCTAAAGTTTTGTTTTGTAATTTATCTATAAAGTCTTCTTTTTCTTTCCGTTTATCAAAACTATACTGATACAAATCAAAATATTTTGAACCATTTTTATCAGGTTTACTTAATTTTGTATAAACAATGAGGGAATCATTAATCCAAGCGGGGATACTACGTACCCCTCCTTTAATTTTCTTATGAGACGAATCACTTAAATTATAAATAAACAAATCTGTTCTTCCAAAATAATCATTATCTTTATCAGATAAGTAAGCAATCATTTCATTATTTGGAGACCAACGAGGGTTAACATTTGTAATACCTTCATCTTCGAGTATAATATAATTTTCTAAATCATTAATATCAGATATCTGTGTATCATAGTGTGCTTCAAGACTTTTTTTCCACTGCAAATATAATTCTTCACCTGTAATGCCAATGGATTTTTTAATTGCTCTATTAATAGAATAATTAAATGGTTTTGCCATTGATAATGATATGTTCTTCAAAGTAGAATCACCATAATTCTCAGATATATATTCTACCAATGCATATCCAAAATTATACACCAATTCATTACCCATCCCGCATTTACCAAAACTATTCATTTGTTGAAATGTGTACATATTATTATTCAATATTCTATCTCTTAGAAGCATATCTCTAATCGAATCCCAATAATCAAAAAATAATTCATCATACATATGTTGTGCTGTGCCCTCAGCAAGCCACATAGGAATAGCAACTCCAGGAAAAACTGGATAAGATATAATTTCATTGGGATATCCGTACAATACATCCTCTCTCTTCTCATCTTCATAGCCTAATTTCTGGACATAAGAACCAAGTATTTTATTGCCGAATTTCATAGACTGACCTAGCTGAACAATATGTGTAAACTCATGAGCAATAACATCCTGTATCCAACGATGTGAACCTCTTAAATCATAATCCAATGGTTTGGCCCAAATCTCAATTATATTTTCAAAAAAATATGCTGCGCCATTTGAATAATCATCAACATCTTTAATAACAATTTCTGTTTTATTCTTAGGTCTAAAATCATACAAATCAGTTATTGGCTTGTAGACATATTCAGCAACCTCTGCAGCTTCTCTTGCACTACGTTCTGTACCCTGATGATAATGAATTTTAAAATGTTCCGTTTCCAGTGTTCTCCACTCTAGTTCAGGATGATTATACCATCTAAACTGACCAAATAATGATGCAATAAATAAGACACTGATAATATATTGATACCTTAATTTCATTTTGATTTAAGGAGCTTAATTATTTTAGAAGTATTATCAGATTTTAGCTCTGCAATATATAGCCCTGGAGATAAACTTGAGGTATCATAAGAATGTTCAAAAAATTGATGATTGGGCAAACTTTCTAATGTAATTGTATCAATCAAAAATCCTGATATACTGTATATTTTAATAGTAAGGTTCTTTGTTTCACCAACATAAAATCTAAATACAGTATTATCTTCAAATGGATTTGGATAATTAAAAGCTTGATTAAAATCAAAGTTTTGAGTTTCAACAATATCCTCCCAATTTTGATAGTTCTCAAGGTGGATATCTCTAGATACTCCCACTAGTGGATAATTATATGTTGTACCCCTAAAATTATGCCAATAGCTCGCATCCTGATTATATTTATCAAAACGAATGGTTCTATTACCATGGACTATATATGTAGTATTATTCTCAACATCAGAAATAATATAAGGGAAGAAATTCAGATAATAAGTAGGAAACTGCTCAAGTATTTCACCTTCATGGGAAATTATACTAATTATAGATTCAGACGAACCAATTGGGAAAGATATTAATTCTGGATAATCATCTCCAAGTAAATCACTAATAAGAGTTAGTGAAATATCATCCACATCGAAAGAATGTGGATAAGAAAAACCTGATAGCGTTGTACCATTTGCATAATTACAGGAACCTAATGTACATATTTCATCTAAACCATCAAGATTAATATCTCCAACTGCCATTAAATCTGAACTTGAAACTTGCAATGCAAGACATTGTCCTGAACAATCAGGATCTAATGTTTCCGCAGAAAAATAACCATATACTTTAGCTCTTGCATCAGTATCAGCTACAACACTACTGCCTTCTATCATATAATTATAATTAGGAACAATACAAAGATTATCTTCATAAAATAATATATAACCATCATTTTCATCAAAGTTATTAAAGTTTTCACATCCTGTAATTTCGCAATTTTCATTACAAAAATCATCTTCAGTCATAGCAATTCTATTATTATATAAATCACTATACCAGATTGTATTGCTATCTGCTAGGTAATATATACCATGGCCATCATTCCCTAAATATCGTGTAAAATCATCATCAACAATACCAATTCTATCTGAATCAAATGAAACCGTAACATTGATATTATCATTAACATCGGGATTAACCTCTATGGATATATTCGATGATAAATCAGAATAAGTATTAGAATTTGGGGTACTTGCATGATTAAATATCATATCATCTGAGTTGTTAACCTCTTCATAGTATGAATTATTATCAAACCAAAAATCATTAATCCAGCCATATGGTAATGGAGAACCAAATGGACTTGGATCGGGAAAACCGATATTTATCATACCATCAGCTTCTTCTAAATGAACAGCTTTATTATACAAATCATTATTCATCCCAGATGATATACTGGATGCATCAGGTTCCTGTATATGCCAAATCAGAAGCCCTGAACCAGGCAAGCCATAATCATAATCAGGAAAGTTTATAATAACACCATTATCATCCATAAATTCACAGGAATCATCCTCACAACTAAATATTCTTGTTACAATATCAAGCCAATAGAATTTTGTATCATTTGCATTATCAGGGAATAATAGAGTTCTTAATTCTGATTGAACAGATGAGTTGCATCCACTACCATTTTCGCTATTACAATTTAATAGGTATACAATTTCATCGATGGTATATTCATCTGAATCATTTAATAAATTATTATTTTTTATGATGTTACTTCTATTTTCCATTAGAAAATACTCACCCTCTATAGCACTCACTTTATAAATATCACCACCCTCAGCATAAGGAGATATTGAGAAAGATGTTTCCTGGCTTGAAAATAAATCAGATGTAATATCCTGAACTTGTGTTAAATCTTTATAAGATCTTGACCAAACATCAGGAGGAGCAGGTATCAGTCCTCTACCATTATAAGCGCCATAATCCATCAACCCAAATTTACCTATTCTGGTAACAGGGTCTATATTATCCGTGCTATGCATAACAGGAAATCCTAATCTGTATCCAAGAAAATAACTAAGTAAACCTGTCATTCCAAGCTGGTAATTACAATAAATATCTTCTAAATCTTCATCATTAACATAAGTAATAGGATGTAAATCTTCGATAACATCAAAAAAGATTTCATTTAAAGTTTCAGGCATTAGTATGCCATTGGTGATTGTATAACTTTGCTCTGGTGTGGTATCATATATTTCAAAGCTACCATCACCATTACAATCTTCCACTGCACTGCCAGATTGTATATCTGATTCACAAAAATTAGATAACATCTCTAAATCAACATAGGCACTATGGATATCATAAACAGTAGGGTCAAATAATGGTGCGCCTAAATCCTGCCCTAATCCTGCATGGAAAACAACAATTAGGAAGTCCTCACCATCATCCCATCCATAAGAATCAATTTTTTCAATAATCTCTTGCTGGGCAAGATGTGCAGCAGTTCTATAAAGATATGTTATATGATTTTCAGAATGAGCAAAAAATTCCATTTCTTGCTCTTCATAAGAATCTACCGATTCAATTACATCTTCATCTAAATATACTGCTGTATAAACACTATCAATCATATCTATTTCTAAATCAATAGTACCATTTGAGATGCTGTAATAATAGTTTTTAACAGCTTTTAACTGAGATAAAAAATAGTTAGCATCATGCGGCGGTGGATCGAGTATCTGCTTTGAACATCTAGGGATATCACTATCATCAATAAAACCTACATCCAATTCATTGAGAAATTTTCCATCACCCGATGTAAGAGGGTTATCATCTTCTTTGAAATCAACCATAACCCCAATCAAGCCTTTCAAATCACCCCTATCCATTGGGGCATTTGAATATCTATAGAACAAATGATTATTATTAGAAAATAATGCAGATAAAAATATTATAATTATGAAACTTTTTTTCAAAATTTCAGCCAATAATTAATTATAAATTCAAAGCCAATGAAAAGAACATCGTATTGGATCTTGAATCAGTTTCAGAACCTGCTGTATAACCAAAATCAAATCCATAACCAGAAAAATGGACACCTGCACCAAAAGTAGGTTGTTTAACTTGACCTTCATCATCATGCATATAACCTAATCTCATAACAAAATTATCTGTATACCACCATTCAAAACCAACATTATATATCATTTCTTTAAACTCATCTGAAAATTTTCTATTATCTCCAGAACCTTTTTCTTTATATCCCCACACATTATAAGAGCCATATTCATCTTCTGTAAAATCATATTCTCCATCGTATGCAATATCAAAATAGCATGTAGAGATTTCAGTAGAGGGGTCTTGATCACATGCATTATTATCTGTAGACCATGTATATTCAGGATGAATGTCTAGTAAATTACTATAAACACCTGGAGCATAATTAACATCTCCATAGTCAGTATAAGTGTATAAATATACTTGTGTATCATCCCAAGTCCAAGTACCATTATCAGCACTCTCATCGGCTCCTGTATCAGGATCATCTTCAAAAATACCATCTGGTCCAGCTAGACATTCTCCTTCTTCATAAGTAAGCCCATCTGAATTACTACATCCAACAGCATCATACACATCAATATCTTCTGTATCAGCATGTAGTCCATCATGAGGTAAGTCAA
>CAYOTG010000042.1:0-6830 GCA_964406825.1 uncultured bacterium | reverse complement strand
TAATACATTCAGTATAACTAATTCGTGGAAATGGAGGTGTACATAATTTTAATTTATCAACATCTCTATCTAAAATTTTAAGTTCTTCAGCTTTATTACCTAAAACACTATTTATAATGGATACTAATAATTTTTCTGCCCAATCCATATTTTCATCAATTTCACAATAAGCAATTTCAGGTTCAACCATCCAAAATTCTGTTAAGTGTCGTCTAGTTTTACTTTTTTCTGCTCTAAAACAAGGTCCAAAATTATAATGCCTACCAAATGCCATTGCACTTGCTTCACCATATAATTGACCTGTTTGACATAAATATGCCTTAGTATCAAAATAATCTGTTTCAAACAATGTCGATGTTCCCTCAGCTGCATTCGGTGTAAATACGGGTGTATCAACTAGCGTAAAATCATTATCATCAAAAAAATTTCTAATTGATTTTATTATTTCATGTCTTATTCTTAAAATGGCATGTTGTTTCTTTGAACGTAACCATAGATGTCTATGGTTCATTAAAAAATCTGGTCCATGCTCTTTAGGAGTAATTGGATATTCTGAAGTTAATTGATGTACTTCCATACCACTTAATAATAGTTCATATCCACCAACTGCTCTTTCGTTTTCCACAATTTTACCAATAACTGATATTGATGATTCCTGTGTTAAGGTTTTAAATACATTGAAAATTTCATCACCAACAGCACTCTTTTCTATAATACATTGCATTACACCAAAACCATCTCGAATGGATAAAAATCCAATCTTACCACTTCTTCTTGAGTTATAAACCCAACCATTTATCTGAACATTTTTATTATTATAGTCCTTTATTCTCCCTATAGAAATTATTTTCATTAATACTCCTAATTACCAGTTTGAAATCAATTCATTTATTATTCGGTCAATAATTTTTTGTGATGTTATTCTAAGAGCAGCTTCTCTTGCAGAACCATATTCATCTGAATCGTTATTATCAATTAAACCATCTGAGTCATTATCAATGCCATCTGCACTTATATCAATTCCTGAGTTATCATATAAAGCCCATTCTTCAATACTTTTATCTATAATAACTGAATTATTATTTATGTCATACCAATTAATTTTTACCCTTACTACTAATTTCCATTGCTGTACTGTTTCATATAAATTTTCATTTGATGTATATATATTTGAATTATCTTGAACAGATTCTATTATTAATTCAAGAGAAGTATCCGAGTTGTATACATCTACTATATCTAAAATATTTTGATTTTCAAGTTCTATATTTAAATTATCATTTAATAAATTTGTTAAAATATATTCTGAAGTATTATTTATAATAGGAGATAAAGAAATTGAATTTACTCCTTCAGGCAAAGAGCCTTTAAATGAATAATTTCCACAGCTATTTATAAGAAACAATGACAATAATATAAAAGTTTTTTTATAATCCATATTCTTTAATTTTCCTATATAATGTCCTTTCAGAAATATCTAAAGCATGCGCTGTTTTTCTTCTATTTCCTTTAAATTGTTTTAGACAACGTTCAATAATTTCTTTTTCGATTTCATCCATCGTTATCTCACCAACAGCCTCATCTTTAATAGCCGTCAATTTTGCATCTGAAATATTATCTAAGTTATTATTAGAAATATTATGATTCTCTGAATTCTCATCAATAGGAAGAAAAAGAGA
Source organism: uncultured bacterium (assembly GCA_964406825.1). Taxonomy (GTDB): domain Bacteria; phylum Fidelibacterota; class Marinisomatia; order SCGC-AAA003-L08; family D37C17. The sequence continues at coordinate 5,151 of CAYOTG010000042.1, read as the reverse complement.
AGAATTAGTTGCTTTCATTGATGAATCTGATGAAGAATTTATTAATAAGTATTTTTTAAGTTCATTTACATCTTGTCTTAAAAAGAGCAATTGTTTAAGAATAAGTTCTCTTTCTATTTTATCACTTGCTTCATTAACAGGTATAATACTATTACCACTATCATCAAAATCAGTAAGATTTAATTGACTTTTAACCATTTCAGGATTTATTCTTTCTCCTTTATTAATAACAAGTAAACTTTCAACAGTATTTTTTAATTCTCGTATATTACCTGGCCAATGATAAGTTTTTAAAAGAGCAATTGCATCTGATGAAAACCCTTTAAATGAAATATCATTTTTATCGGTGAACTCGAGACCAAATCTCTCTATAAATAAAGGTAAATCACTTAAATGTTCTCTTAAAGGTGGAACAACTATATTTATTGTTTTTAACCTAAAATATAAATCTTTTCTAAAATTATTTTTGTTAACTTCATCTTTTAAATTACGATTTGTTGCTGCAATGATTCTAACATCTGTATTTTGAGCTTTTGATTCCCCTACTCGTATAAATTCACCTGATTCTATAACTCTCAATAATTTTGCTTGTGTTTCTTTAGGCAATTCACCAATCTCATCTAAAAAAATACTTCCTTTATCTGCTTCTTCAAAATATCCTTTTTTATTCTCTATTGCACCAGTAAAAGATCCTTTTTTATGACCAAATAATTCGCTCTCAATAATACCAGATGGAATAGCAGCGCAATTGACAATAATTAAAGATTCAAATTTTCTTTTACTGTTTTTATGTATAGCTTTGGCTACTATTTCTTTACCCGAGCCAGATTCACCTGAAATGAGTATGGAAATATCTGTTGTAGCAACTTGAGAAATAAGTGATAACATTTCAATGATTTTATCTGACTCACCAATCATGCCTACGGATCTTCTGATTTTATCAATATTATTCATTAGACAAACCTCCAAGATAATCTAAACCTTTTTTGCCAATATCTTTTCTATAATACATATTATCAAAGTTGATTTTATTAATGTTGTTATATACGTTATCTATAGCACCTCTTAAAGAAGAATCCTGACCAATAACACTTAGGACCCTTCCTCCACTGGTGTAATATTTATCATTCATGATTTTTGTTCCAGAATGGAAAATCATGAGATTGTTATTTAGACCTTGAATTTCCATGCCTTTTTTATATTCATCTGGATATCCTTCTGATGCTAATATAACAGTAACAGCAAAGCCATCATTATTTTCTATATTAATTGAATCAAGAGAGTTATCTATCACGTGCTTGATTATTGGAAATAAATTACCTTGAATCATAGGAATAATCACCTGTGCTTCAGGGTCACCTAATCTTGCATTGTATTCTATCACATAGGGTTCTCCATCTACAACCATAATGCCAACGTATAGAAAACCTTTGTATGGATGCCCTTCTTTTTTCATACCTTCAATAGTTGGAATAATAATTCTTTGTTCCACTTTATCTCTTAATTCATCTTCAAATAATGGGGCTGGACAATACGCTCCCATACCCCCAGTGTTAGGCCCTTTATCATCATCAAATATGCGTTTATGATCTTGAGCTGAATTTAAAATTTTATAATGTTCTCCATCTGTAACTACAAATATAGATAATTCTTCACCCTTTAAACATTCTTCAACGGATAATTTATCAGATGCATTACCGAACTTTTTATCCATAAACATTATATCAAGAGCATCATCTAATTCAGATTGATTATGACAAATAATAACTCCCTTTCCTGCAGCCAATCCATCCGCTTTTAGAACTATAGGGAATCCTAATTTAGTACTTACAGAAATAACATCTTCTTCATTACTGCATTCAAAAAATGAAGGTTGAGGAATATTATATTTTTCCATAAATTTTCTAGCAAATAACTTGCTGCACTCTAATTGAGCTGCATACTGGGTAGGGCCAAAGACTTTATGTCCCCTTGATTCTAAAAAATCAACGATACCGTTATTAAGGGGATTTTCAGGACCAACAATAGTATAATCTATATTATTTTCATTTATAATTCTCAATACATCTTCATTATCATTTAAATCTACAGATAAATTTTTAGCTTGAGATAAAGTGCCCGCATTGCCTGGTGCACAAAATATATTGGAGATACTTTCCTCTTGAGATAAAGACCAAACAATTGAATGTTCACGACCTCCTGAACCTAAAACTAATACATTATTCATGATTTATTTTCTTTTCTTCTATTTTAATTTTATCTAGATGATCTCTGAGCAAGGCGGCTTCTTCAAATCTTAATTCCTTAGCATAATTTAACATTTTTCTTTCTATTTTTTTAATCATCTCTTTAAATTCAAGTGCATCAATATTAGATAGTTCTATTTCTTCTGGTTCTTCTAAAACTTTATCAATACTATTATTGGCAACTATAGTAATATTATTGATTTCATCTTTGCTTTTAAGTATCGTTCTAGGTTTAATATTATTATCTTTATTGTACTGTTTCTGAATTTTCCTTCTTCTATCAGTTTCATCAATCAAATATTGCATAGCTTCTGAAATTTTATCACCATATAAAATAACCTTACCATTAATATTTCGGGCTGCTCTTCCAGAAACTTGAAGCAAAGAAGTCTTAGATCTTAAGAAACCTTGTTTATCAGCATCTAATACAGCAACCAAGGAAACTTCAGGTAAATCTAATCCTTCCCTTAATAAATTAATACCAACAAGAATATCAAAATGACCAAGTCTTAAACTTCTGATAATTTTAACTCTCTCAAGAGAATCTATTTCACTATGCAAATATTCAGCTTTTAAATTTAAAGATTTTAGATGCTCCGTTAAATCCTCAGACATTCTTTTGGTTAAAGTGGTAATAAGAACTTTTTCTCCTCTTTCAATTATTTTCTTTATGTTTTCAACTAAATGATCTATTTGATTTTTAGATGTTTGAAAAATAATTTCTGGATCTAATAATCCTGTTGGTCTAATTATTTGTTCAACGACATTTTTATGTGATAAATCTAATTCATATTCAGCAGGTGTTGCAGATACATATATCGTTTTATTAATTTTTTCAACAAATTCATCAAACTTCATAGGTCTATTATCTAATGCAGAGGGTAACCTAAATCCATGTTCAACCAAATTCAATTTTCTAGCTCTATCTCCATTATACATTGCTCTAACCTGAGGAATACTAACGTGAGATTCATCAATAATTAGTAAAAAATCATCCGGGAAAAAATCTAAAAGGCAAAAAGGTCTTTGCCCCTCTTCCCTGCCATCTAAATGCCTTGAATAATTTTCAATTCCTGAACAATAACCAAGTTCCATCATCATTTCTATATCATACATTGTTCTTTGTTCAAGTCTCTGAGCTTCTAAAAGCTTATCATTGTCTCGCAATTCTTTTAAACGCACGAAAAGCTCTTTCCTTATTTTTTCGATCCCTTCTTTCATTAAATTATCAGAAACTACAAAATGTTTTGATGGATAAATATATTCTGAATCTACATCGTCATTAATAATTTCACCCGTCATAGAATTAAATCGACTAATATTTTCAACTTGATCTCCAAATAACTCAATTCTTATAGGATAATCTGAATATAATGGAAAAATATCAATAACATCGCCTCTTACTCTGAAATTACCTGGCTGTAATACCATGTCATTTCTTAAATAGTGAATAGATACTAAAGATCTAAAAAATTCTTTCATATCTATCGTATCATCTTTTGAGATTTTGATTAACATTTTTTTATATTCTTCAGGTGAACCAAGTCCGTAAATACTACTGACACTTGCAATAATAATGATATCTCTTCTGCTTACCAATGATGCTGTAGTCTTAATTCTCAATTTATCAATCTCTTCATTAATAGAAGAATCCTTTTCAATATAGGTATCTGTTACTGGTAAATAGGCTTCAGGCTGATAGTAATCATAATATGATATAAAAAATTCAACTGCATTTTTAGGAAATAATGATTTAAATTCTCCATAGAGCTGAGCAGCCAATGTTTTATTATGAGATAGAATAATTGTAGGTTTCTGGTATTCCTGTATAACATTAGCCATTGTGAAGGTTTTACCAGACCCCGTAACACCTAAAAGGACTTGATTTTTTACATCATTTTCTAGATTGCTAATAATAGAATTAATTGCTTTTGGCTGATCACCTGATGGAGTATAGTTTGAAGTTAACTGAAAATCTGTCATATTGGCTTATATTTTATCCTTTTCCTCGATAAATTTAATGACATTTTTTCTTAAAATAAACTATTTTTTTGTATTAATTTATAAAATAAAGAGATATTCAATATGAATATAGTAGTTTTTGGAGCAGGTTGTTTTTGGTGCGTAGAAGCAATATTTTCTCAATTAGAAGGAGTTAATAGCGTTATATCAGGCTACTGCAACGGAGCAACAGTAAATCCAACATATGAATCTGTATGCTCTGGTAATACGGGCCATGCTGAAGTATGCAAAATATCATTTAACCCTAATATTATATCATTTGAAGAATTATTAAGTGTGTTTTTTCAAACGCATAATCCAACCACTTTAAATAGGCAAGGAGCAGATACAGGCACTCAGTACCGATCGGGCATATTTTATATCGATGATAATCAAAAATCAACAGCTGAAAAATTTATTAAAAAACTAATAAATCAGGAAGCATTTAAAGATTCTATAGTAACAGAAGTAACAAAATTAGACATATTCTATGAAGCAGAAAATCATCATCAAGATTACTATGAAAATAATAAAAATGCGCCATATTGCAGAGCAGTAATCAAACCAAAATTGGATAAATTTTTAAATAATAATTATTAATTACTTAAATTTTAATCTTATTAACTATCTTAGACGGCATCACAAGTGATACCGACCAAGTATTTATTTTTCTTTGTCTTCTTTATCCGTGTAATAAAAACCTATAGTTGCACCCATTGCAATTATTATTGCAACACCAAATCCCTTTATACCTTCCATTCCTATAATCCAACTTGCGATCATACTACTAACAAAGATAATTATCAATGATATAACAGTATTTTTATTCATATTTTCTCAACATTTTTAATTAATAATTATTTTTCTATAATTCTCTTTATTTCTTCAACTATTTCAATAGGTA
>CAYOTG010000041.1:0-6900 GCA_964406825.1 uncultured bacterium | reverse complement strand
TATGTCTCAGATTGGGGATATTTTACAATTGAAAATCAATCCTCAACAATTGAAAATCAAGAAATTGTAAACGTTGTAAATGAACATATAATCTATATGAATTCTAAATTTGGTTATATACAAAAATTACCATTTACAATAATCATTTCGAATAAATCGAAAAAAAAATATAATAATAATACTTGGAATTGGAGTCTTGGTATAACAATAAATAATACAATAATTATTAAAGATTCATCTATCTCCCACATAACAAAATCTAGATTAATGCAAGTATTACGACATGAATTGAATCATATCTATTTAAATAGATTAAATACTTCTATTAAAATTCCAAGATGGTTTCAAGAAGGATTTGCAATGTATTATGCCAATGAAAGTTTTTTATCTAATAAATTTATAATAGTTAATAATCTAAAGAATAATGCTATCTTTAATATTGATGATTTAGATTATAGATTTAATAGTCATTCAAAAAAACAATTCAACTTTGCATATGCCTATTCTGAAATTTTAGTAAAAGATATGATTGAAATGTATTCAGAGGAAGTTTTAGTTGGAATATTGAAAAATATCAAATTTGGAAATGAATTTGATGATGCATTTTATAAAAGTACATTATTAACAGTTAATGATTATAATAAAAAAATATTTAATAGAATAACTTCAAAATTTTGGTGGATTAGATTCATGAAGTTTCCTAGTTTATTATTAATATTAGCTCCTTTATTATCCATTATCGGATTTATAATAGTGAAAATAAAAAATAAGAAAGTTATTCAAAAGTGGCATATAGAAGAAGAATTAGAAGAAATAGAAAATCATGAAATTAAAGAATAAAATTGTAATACTAACATTTATAGGCTTAATATTTTGTCAAGGAGAATATCAAATTCTTACTACACCCCAAAATGTTTTTCAATTAAGTGCAAATGGAGGATTAAGTTCTGTTATTAATTCTTACAATTATAGTAATCCTTCAACATTTGATCCAATGAATAATGGATATACATTTAATATAATTCATTATCCTTCAGATATAACAATGTATAATTTTTCTAAAAATAGATATTCGATATCATTCCTGAATTATGGTTTTTTTGAGAGTCAAATACAAGATATAACATATCAGTCATTTTCTGCTTACGAGGCTATGATTGATTATAATTATAATAAAAAGGTAAGAAATCATATTTTTGGATTTTCTGTAGGATTATTTCATAGCAGTATTTATACCTATAATTCTTTTGGACTATCAAATTCTATAGGAGTGAATTCTTTTTATAAAAAAATTAATTTATCATTAGGTCTATCTATAGAAAATTTTGGATATATTCTAAAATCATACACAGCTTATAATCAAAGACTTCCATTAAGATATAGGTTAGGTGTTAGTACACAAATCAAAGATTTCTCTTTAGGCTATGATATATTATATCTAAAACATATAAATGAATTTCAACACATTATATGTTTACAATTTATCCCCAGTGATAAGATAACTATTAGATTATCTAACACCAGTAATTATAAAGATTTATGGTTAGATGATAATCTCTACAATTTTATATCAGGCATAGGCATGGGAGTTGATATTAATTTAAAAAATGTTTTGATAAACATAGGATTTTTAAATTTAGGTATTGCAGGTACTGTTTATGGTACCTCAATTAGTTTTTTAAAAAATTAAAATAAATTTAATTTCATACTTACATCTTTAAATGCTTTAATTGCATAATCAAGTTGTTCCATGGAATGTGAAGCACTAATCTGTACTCTAATTCGGGCTTCATCTTTAGGAACGACAGGATAGGAAAATCCTATTACAAATACACTCCTTTTTAGCATTTCTTTAGAAATTTTTTGTGCTAATTTTGCATCTCCAAGCATAATAGGGACAATAGGGTGTATACCACTTTTAATACTATATCCAATAGATTGAATTTTTTCTCTGAAGTAATTTGTATTAGACATCAATTTTTTTCTTAATTCATTAGAATTTGTTAGCATATCGATAGTTTTAATTGCTGTATATACTATTGCTGGAGGGATCGTATTACTAAATAAATATGGCCGAGATCTTTGTCTTAATAAATCAATTATTGCTTTACTTGAACTGGTGAAGCCACCTGAGGCTCCTCCTAATGCTTTCCCAAATGTAGACGTTATAATATCAACATCATTAATTACTCCGCAATGTTCAATAGACCCCTTCCCATTTTTACCTATAAATCCTGTTGCATGGGAATCATCAACATGAACTAGAGCATTATATTTTTTTGCTAATTTACATATTGATTCAAGTTTAGCAATATACCCATCCATTGAAAATACACCATCAGTTGTAATAAGTCGATGTCTTAAATTTTGAGTGTTTTTAAGGATATTTTCTAAATTTTCCATATCTGAATTTTTATATCTAAATCTTTTAGCTTTACATAATCTTACTCCATCTATAATTGAGGCGTGATTTAATGCATCTGAAATTACCGCATCATTTTCATCTAAAAGAGTTTCAAATAGGCCCCCGTTAGCATCAAAACAGGATGTATATAGTATTGTATCTTCTTTTTCTAAAAAAGTAGAAATTTTATTTTCTAATTTTTTATGTATAGATTGTGTCCCACAAATAAATCTTACAGAACTCAGTCCAAATCCATATTTATCTAAAGCTTCTTTTGCATAGCTTATAAGTTGTTTATTGTTAGAAAGACCTAAATAATTATTAGCGCAAAAATTCAATACCTTATTATGGCCGACTTCAATTTCTGAATCTTGCTGTGATAATAAAATTCTTTCATCTTTATATAGACCTTCTTCCTTTATATCTTTTATAATTAAATCGATATTTTTTGATAATGTATCCATACTATTTATTTTTTAATCCTGGTATTATATAATCATTAAAAGCTTGTTCTAAATTATACTTAGCCTTCCATCCCCAATCATTTTTTGCTAAAGAATCATCAATATAATTAGGCCATCCATCAACTATTGATTGCCTCATTTTATCAATATTATAATTTAATTTAAATTTAGGGAATTTATTCTTTATTATATCATATAGCTTTGAAACAGTTGGGCTAAATGAAGTTATGTTATACACAGTTTTATTTAATTTTTCTTTTGGCATACCCATAATTTTAATAATGCCATTTATAGCATCAGGCATAACAATAAATGGAAGACAGGATTTGGCATTAACAAAACAAGTATAATCATTGTTATTAAATGCATGATGAATCATTTCAGGGGCATAATCACTTGTTCCTCCTGTAGGCATTGAGTTTATACTAATGATTCCAGGGAACCTGATGCATCTGAAATCAATTTTTGATTTTTGTTCATTAGTATTATTATTTAATGCAGTCCCTAAGTTTTCACATAATAATTTATGCTGTCCATAAATGGTTTTAGGATTACAATAGCTATTTTCATTAATATCCTCTTTAGAGTGATTATTTTTTTCTTCAATATTATATACAGCAATAGAACTTGGAAAAAAAAACTTTGTTTTAATATTATTATTTGAATATTGAGACGATGCTAATTTTAATAAATTAATTGTACCATTAATATTCACTTCCTGAGCCAAACCTTTATTTTTTTCAGCTTTTGTACTCAATACAGCAGCAAGATGAAAAATTTCTTCAATAAGATATTCTTCATTAATTTCAGCTAAAATATTTCCATCAAGTATAGACCCTTCAATAAATTTAAATACATCAATATTTTTGTTTGGTTTATTAAGATCTAGGGCTACTATTTTTTTATTATTTGATTTTGAAAAATAAGAAATAAGATTTTGTCCTATCTCTCCTGAAGCTCCAGTTATAAGTGATATTTTAGGTTTCATTAATTATTTTTTTAATACATTTGTTAAAAAATTCTTTATCATTTGTATGGGTTAATAAATTTGCTACTTCCATATATGGGACCCATTTTGCTATTGGATTATTTTTATCTATAGGGTCCAATTTTTTTTTTGAAGATGAAAATAAAAATATGTGAATAGTCTTATATTCTGATTTATCATCTTTCCCATCTAATCCAATTCTGAATCTTCCAAAGCTACCCAGTGATTTAATTAATTTTGGATTTTTAATACCTGTTTCTTCATATATTTCTCTAATAGCAGCTTCTAATTTTGTTTCCCCATCATCAATATGCCCTTTAGGTAATGACCATGAATCATGATTCTGGTTTACAATAACAGCTTCTTGTTTATTATTGATTACAATGCCACCCGCACAATCAACATATTTTGTTTTATTCATATTTAATAATATTATCTATAATTAATTTTGCAATTCTATCTTTTCTATCAAGTTTAAACTCTTTTTTATTACCATTTTTTGAATAAAGATAAACATGATTTGTATTGGAATCGAATCCAGCATTATCTTCGTTAGCATAATTCAAAACTATATAATCTAAATTTTTATTTTTCATTTTCCCTAAAGCATTTTTTTCTCCATTATTAGTTTCTAAAGCAAAACCAATAATTTTTGCTGAGCTGTTTTTTGATATTATTTCTAAAATATCTGGAGATTTCTCAAGTTTTATATCTAATGTTTGTTCTGAGCTTTTAATTTTTTTATCTGATATTTTATTAATCCTATAATCAGCAACTGCCGCCACCATAAAAATGTAATTATATTTTTTAGTATTTAATAGTTTATTGATTTCATCCTCCATATCAAGAGATGTTTCTATCTTAATTGTATTAACTTGAGGAATGTTTGGTAAGTGGACAGGTCCTGTTACTAAATCTACATCTCCCCCATAATCTTTTGCAATTTTTGCAATCGCAAATCCCATTTTCCCACTTGATCTATTTGATATGAATCTAACAGGATCTATTGATTCTCTTGTGGGGCCTGCTGTTACAAGAATATTCATATTTTCAAGATGTAATTTTTGGTTGAAACTTTTCCTAATCTCATTCATTATTTTTTCAATTGAAGGAAGTCGTCCTTCTCCAGTATGCAATGAGGCTAACTGACCTTCTTCAGGATTTAATACTATTTTATCTCTTTGTCTTAATTGAGTAACAGCTTCAATTGTTGCTTTATTCTGCCACATCCTATGATTCATCGCAGGAACAAAAATTTGTTTCTGCTCACATACAGATAATATTGTAGAAATTAAATCATCAGCAATCCCATTCCCAGCTTTACAGAGAGTATTTGCAGTTGCAGGGACAATAACAATTAAATCAATATCAAAAGCTAAATCAATATGTTCCAGTCCTCCTTTAGGATTCTCAGGGAACAAATCAGTAATTACTTTATTGTTTGATAGAGCTGCTAATGTTGCTGAACCAATAAATTTTTGCCCTGATTTAGAAATAGCTACCTGGATTTGGGCCCCTTCTTTTTTTAGATTACGTATAATTTCGCATGATTTATATGCAGCAATAGATCCAGTTATACAGATTAAAATATTTTTATCTTTTAATTTACTCATTTTTTAATACATACCATTAGGCCATCCCTTATAGGAAGAAGCATATTGATAACTCTTTTATCATTTTGAATATAATCACCTGTTTCCCTTAATTTTTTAGAATCCTCATCTTTTGGATTAATCACTTCACCGCTCCAAAGCATATTATCTAAAACAATAATTCCATTTGATTTTACAAGGTGTATGCATCTTAAATAATAATTCAGATAATTTATTTTATCTGCATCAATGAATGCAAAATCAAAAGAGTTTACTTTAAAACTTTCTAAAGTTTCAAGTGCTAATCCACTATGAATTTTAATCATATCTTTATATTTAGATTTGGAAAAAAAATTGTTTGCGGTATGAATATGTTTTTCCATATACTCACAAGCATGAATTTCTCCATCACTTGGGAGTGCTTTAGCCATGGATGCGGCACTATACCCAGTAAACATGCCAACTTCTAGTATTTTTTTTGCATTAATAGAACGAATAAGTGAGCATAGAAAATTCCCAACCATAATTCCACTAATCATTTGTGGATATTTTTCATGTTTAAATGTATATTCTCTTATTTTTTTCTGAAGAGTGCTTTCGTTTTCAGAATGTTCAATACAGTACTTATCTATTAAACTATTTTTCATTTAATAATTTTTCTAATTTATTATTTTGATGCAGATATAATAATTTATCATATCCTCCAATACATTGATTATTAATAATAATCTGAGGTACACTATACCCTCCTGTTAATTCTCCAAGTTTTTCTCTTGATAAATTCAGCTCCTCAATATTGATTTCTTTATATTCAATTTTTAATGTTTCTAGTAGTCTTTTTGCAGATGTACACGAGGGACACCAATTTGTTGTATATATTTTTACCATAATATTACTAAATTTGAGTGTGTGTAATTTACGCAATGCAATTAACAAATAATATATATAAGGGATACTAGATGGCTTTTGATTTATTACAAGTAGGAGATAGAGCTCCCTCATTTTCTTTGATGAACTATAATGGGGAAGAGATTAGTTTAAGTGATTTTAAGGGTAAAAATGTCATACTATGGTTTTTCCCAAAAGCAAGTACTCCTGGTTGAACAGTTGAGGGCTGTGGATTCCGTGATGAATTCAAAGATTTTGAAAGTTCTGGCTATGAAATCATAGGTATTTCTGCTGATTCACCTAAAAGACAGAAAAAATTTGTCGAAAAATATAATTTCCCCTTTTATATGCTTTGTGATGAATCTAAACAAATGTTAGAATCATATAAAGTTTGGGCACTAAAGAAATTTATGGGCAGGGAATATATGGGTATTCTAAGAGTAACATATATTATTGGACCAGATGGTAAAATTAGCAAAGCATATGATCAAGTTAAGACTAAAACTCACGCACAAGATATATTGTCAGATATTGCTAAAATATGATTTCATCACCACAATTTCT
>CAYOTG010000040.1:0-6996 GCA_964406825.1 uncultured bacterium | reverse complement strand
CCAATTTTATTAAATTTATCAGATATATTTTTTAAATGATTAATCTCATGCTCTAAATTACTAATAATTTCAGTACTATTTTCAGGTTTATCCTTCAGCAAATCAACCCAACCCATGAGGGAAGAAATTGGAGTTCCTAGCTGATGGGCAGTTTCTTTTGCCATTCCAACATATATTAGATTTTTTTCACTAACATTTAAAAATCTATAACTCATAATTATTAAAGCCAATAAGATTATAGCAAATATTAATTCTATATAAGGAATCCATTTAATAATATTAATTAAATCGGTATCTCCATAGTGAATTTGAATCAAAGGAATATCATCATATTCAATAATTGTCAGGGGTTCAAAATTTTCATCCATTGTATGAGTTGTATTTTCTACAAATTTATTATATTCTGGAGTGTTTTTAGAATATTCAATATCAATGTTAAGATGTTCGTAAGAAAAGCTACCATCACTTAACTGTGTTTTTATTATCATTGGAATATCTAGCTCATTAATTAATGGTAATAATACTTCAAGTAAATAATCAGCGTTATCTTCTGAACTAATAACTTTTTCATGATAAACGTTCAAAACAGTTTTTATTTGCTGATTAAGTTCATGTCTGAATTGATTTATAATTTTCGTATTGATATAAAAAAATAAAGTTGCCAAGCCTATGACAAATAAAAAAAGTAGTACTCTAATATTTATTAAAAATTTATAATTCAATATATTTTCTCCTATAATAACCATATAAAAAAAGAAAAAATATTATAAAATAAGATATTTTAGATATTAACAAACCTAAATTAAGGTCATATGGTTTAAATTCCATAGTATATACTTTTTTACCTTCAGGAAGGATTGCACCTCTAAATAGTCCATTTATATTAATTATATCTATCTCCTCTTTATTTATAGACCATCCCGGATAGAATATTTCACTCAAACATACTAGCTGAGGTTTATCAAAATCAGCTTCAAATATAATTTTATCAGTTTCCCAAGTGAGTAAACTAATTGATGAATTTGAACTTTCTTTTAAATCTCTCAAATCTTCTATTTGAGAATCATTAAGATAATTCCTATTAATATATGATAATCTAACAGGGTCAAAAGATTGATTAGTAATTTTATCAATTATAATATCATTATTATTTAATTTTATATTACAATGTTGTTTTTCTTTATCCCATATACAATCTGATAATAAACAATCAGATGAAGTTTTCGATTCATAACATTCATTTTCATGATTAATTAATTCAATATTATTTACAATAAAAATTCTTTCAATATTATTTTGATTTTTATAAATATATGTATCAATATAATCCTCTCCTCCTAATAATTTAAATGATTTATCAATTAAACTGAAATTTGGTATTTGTCCTCTCTGATTATGTAATATATATTTAATATTTAGAGATTGAAGTAAGCCATATGGATAAAGTCCTCCTTTTTTAGATACCGTATTGAGCATTCTATTATAAAAATCTAATTTAGCTGCATGGTATCCATTGACTGTCTCTAGATTAAATGCAGCCCACCTATTTGGAGGAGTAGCATAAGTCATATCTAATAATCTGAATTTTGTTTCATCTTGTAATAAATAATTAACAACCTCATCAGGCTCTAAATATTTATTCAATTCACTTATTTCTTGTACAATTTTCCTATTAGGAATATGTTGATTCGGTTGGATAATTTCTAAATCAACTCTAATATAATCAATAATTAATAAAATACTTACTAAACATATATAATGCCAATTTTTGATTGCAGTATATTTGCCATATAAAAAAGTCATTAATAAAAATACTAATAACATAATTATTATATAAAAATGATCTCTTCTAAATGATTTAAGCAAGTTATCAGTTGAATCATTAACAGATTCTAATATAAATATCAATTCATTCTTTGTCTGGCCTGACTGTTGAAACATTAGCTGAGAATTCAGTAATTTACTTTCTGAATCTGTCCATTGTTTCAAAATATTTTCATCGATATCATCATATGTACCATCTTTGTTTAAGTCACTATTATTTATTACATGATAATATTGATTTTTAATATTATTAAATATATTTTCTTTTTGACTATCTCCTATTCCATAACGATTAGATTGATAAAGATCCGGTTTAATAAAGCTATTAGTAAATATCAAACATAGAAGTAGTACTAATCCGAATACAATACGCTTATTATAAACTTTATCTTTAAGCAATTCATGAAGGTTATTAAGACCACATGCAGCTAATACATATATACAAAACTGCATAATAATTATTATAAAAATGGGAACTCTAAATTTATTAAAATAGGGCAAATAGTTATAAAAAAACTCATAAAAGAACATCAAATTTTTTCCTAATGATAATAAAAATGAAAAAACAATTAATACTAAAAAGAAAATTTTATTTTCTTTAGAAATATTAGATTTCATAAATCCTATCATTGCTAGAAATAAAACAATAATTCCAATATAATTCGGAAAATCTGTCATAGGAAGAAAACCCCAATAATTTTGGCCTCCAAAACCATATGCATGTGGCAATATAAAAGTTAAAGATTCTTTAAAATGGAGTGACCATTGAGTAGCATTTTCTATACCTAGACCTCCTAAATCAGACCCTCTAGTTGAATGCTGCGAATAATTTAATACTGGAAAATAAATTTTTAATGCGGTCAGAAATCCTAGAGTAAGAGATAATAAAATTATAAAATTTTTATATAAATAAGCTTTCACATCTTTTTTATTATTTAAATAATAAAAAATTCCATTAATTAAAATATAAAATCCCATCATTAACCAAGTATAATAAACAATTTGAACATGACCTCTTTGGAGCTGTAAACCAACTAATAAAGCAAGTAAACTAAAATTAATAATATTTGTTTGTTTATGGATTTTAAATAACAATAACATAACCCATGGGATATATGCAACTGTCATCATTTGGCTCCCATGACCATGTACTAAATAAGCAATCATATATGGAGATATAGAAAATAATATAGCAGCAAAAACAGATGAAAGCTTTGATTGCTTCAAATATCTAAGAAAGCTATACATACCAAAACCTGCAAAAAGATAATGAAATATAAAATTCCAAAACCATGGCATCCCAAAATTATATAAATAATTAATGATTAAATGTGGGTAATAATAATCATTAATATTTAATAAGGAATGTACCGTAGGCATACCTGAAAAAATAAATGGAAACCAATATGGAAAAGAACCCGTATAATTTTTTACATTATTAAGAGCCTGCTTAATAGCTTGAGGAGCAAGAGAATCGCCACTCATGAATACAAAATCACCATACATGAACTTTCCAAACAATATAGATAGAACGAATAAAAGAGAAAGCACTACAAATGAATATTCATATATTTTTTTCATAAACCTATAATCTTTTTCATTAGATGTACTGGAATTAATAAAATATTTATAATAAGAGATATTATAAATGACACTGGATTATTGAACTTATAAATAAATTTCATTTGTGAAATTATCATATGATAATTCTTATGAATACTCTGATTACCAATCGTGTAGGAAACATCATGATATATTGGGTCCCCTTCTATAACATAACACTGAGTTCCATACTCAATAGCTCTATGACATAAATCAACATCTTCATAATACATTGTATAAAACTCTTCAAACCCTTGTAATTTATCAATAATATCTTTATGGATAAGCATACAACAACCTGTTATATAATCTGTTTTTTTAGTTTTATAAGATATATTGTCTTCAAATTCTTTAATACCTATATGTCTAGAAATTCCCAAAAACCTATTATAGATTCCACCAGCAAACCAAAGCTTAGATGTATTAGTATAACATATTTTAGGACCATATATATTCTTAGGACCATAATGTTTTATATTACTCAATAAATTTTTTAATAAATTTTTAATAACTATCGTATCATTATTTAAAATTAAATAATATTCAAATTTTTTATTTCTTAAATGATTAAAAACATAATTATATCCCCTAGCATATCCTAAATTTTTATTTATTTTATAAAGATTTGCATCATGAAATGATTCAGTAATAATTTTGATTGAATTATCTGTTGAACCATTATCAATAACATCTACTGAATAACTATCATAATCAATATTAAAAACTGATTCAAGGCATTTATAAATAATTTCTTCTCCATTATAGTTTAATATTAAAATTTTAATATGGGGATTATTATTCATTTGATAAATTCTAAAATTTCCTTTGTATAATTACTTGTAGATAATTTATTCTTCATAGTATCCATATTTTTGAATAAGTCAGGAGTATAGTTTTTAATACAATCTTCTAATATAGATGCTAATTCTTTAATATTTTCATTTTCAAAAATTAATCCAGTATTTTCATTAATAAACTCTACTAAACCATTCACATTACTAGCTATCACAGGCTTATTATAATAATAAGCTATTGGAATAATCCCACTTTGAGATCCACTACGATAAGGTAAAACCACATAATTTGATGCCGAAAAATATAAATTGATAAATTCATCGGGTATATATTTATTATACCAGCTAATATTTGTATGTAAATCACTATCAAGAATTTTTTTATATTTATTTATGTCAACATAGCTTTCACCAACAATAAGTAACTCATAATTCTGACATAAATTTTTATCTATCCTATTAATAGCTTCTAATAAAATATCTAATCCTTTATATTCCCTAATTAGGCCAAAAAATAAAAAAGTTACTTTATTAGTATCTAAATGCAATTCTTTTTTTGCAAGACTAATATCTATTTTTTCTCCCAAATCATTTACAATAGGTAAAAAAAGATTTTTGCAATTTACTTCTTCAACTAAATTAATCATTTGTTTTTTAACATATGTAGACATAGTTATCACACCATCTAGAAGTTTAATAAATTTTC
Source organism: uncultured bacterium (assembly GCA_964406825.1). Taxonomy (GTDB): domain Bacteria; phylum Fidelibacterota; class Marinisomatia; order SCGC-AAA003-L08; family D37C17. Next base: position 2,070 of record CAYOTG010000040.1, on the reverse strand, counting down.
TAATAAAATATTTTTGTAAATAAAAAGTTTCATGAGAAGTTATATTATCACATATTGAATAAATTTTTATATTATGTTTTTTTCGTCTAAGATATTTAATAATATAAATATAACACGGAATAAAAAATGGGTTCCAATATCTAAAAATCAATCGATTAATTTTTTTATCGATTATTATTTTTGCTGTTTTTCTCCAAGACATTGGATTGATACTATCAATAGATCTAATTATATGATTAGAATTATATGGGGTGAAATTATTTAAATATTGATTTTTACCTGGAAAGAAAACACTAGGATACTGCCTTGTAAAATTCAAAACAGTAGTATCTATAGATAAATTTGTTAATTCTTTATATAAGTTTTCAGAGTGCTTTGATATTCCCCCTCTATAAGGAGGGAATGGAGTAATAATAGCTACTTTCATAATTAATCAAAATTATGAAATTCAACATCTTGATGCACATGATTATTTTTTCTATTAAAATATACCATTAATTCTCCTATTAATCCCGTTGAGAAAAATTGGATACCAACTATCATAAGTAATATACCAAGAAAAAAAAGTGGATTCTTATGAGGAGTAATCCAAATACCATTAAAGAACCAATCATATGTTAATTTAGAATTAATAGCTAATCCTGCTGATAACATTATAAAACCAATTGAACCAAATAAATGGAGTGGTTTATTTAAATATTTATTTAAAAATAAGACAGTAATTAAATCAAAAAATCCATGAAAAATTCTTGATTTTCCATATTTTGAAATTCCAAATTTTCTTGTTCTATGATGTACTATAATCTCATCAACTCTAAAACCATTTTTACTTACTAAAACTGGAATAAATCTGTGTAGGCCTCCATATATATTAATAGATTTAATAACGTGCTTTTTATATGCTTTTAAACCACAATTAAAATCATGTATTTTAAGGCCTGTTATTAATCTTAATGTGAAATTAAATATTTTAGATAATACCCTTTTTGAAAGAGTATCTTTTCTATTTTTTTTCCATCCTGTCACCATATCTGATCCAGAGTTTATCTGATTAATCAAATTTTTGATTTCAGAAGGATCATCTTGTAAATCACCATCAATAGTAATGATAATATTACCTGATGATTTTTTAAAACCTAAATTTAAAGCTTCTGATTTGCCCCCATTAATAAAAAAATCAACTAATTTGACCCTTTTATCTTCTAAAATGATAGATTTTATTTTTTTAGATGAATCATCTTGACTACCATCATTTACAAAAATAATTTCATATTCTAAATCATGAGGTATTGAATTTAATAATTCATCATATAAATCATTAATTGAATCCTGTTCATTAAAAATTGGGATAATAATTGATATGTCAACTTGGCTCATAGTAAAAAATTGGAAATATTATTACAAGAACTCATTATTATATGAAAATAGCATGGAGGCATTGTATAAATGAATGAGGAGTTAGAGATAATCTACTTAGATATTATTTCTTTTAAATGTGCCTCAATGGATTTTCCATCAGGAATTGCTACCATTTCTTCAGAAAATCTAATAGATTTATTATTTTTTGAAATCTGAGAACGAATCAATTTTATTTGATTTTGTTTATTGTCAGATTTATTTAACTTACTTTCAAATGTCTGTTTCTTAGCCATAGTACACCCTTATCTTCTCTTATTTTAAAGACAGAATTTAATAAATTTTATGACATATAAAATACAATATTTTATTTATCAAAAATAATTATCGCATTCTGATTATCTAGATTTAATGAATCAAGATTTGCCATTCCAAGTGAATCAACAACTGATGAGCTTTTACTCAACATGTGTGAGCCACTATTATTATTAGGACTCCAAAAATAAGTAACTATAAATAAACAAACTAAGCTTGCAATTCCTACAGATACCTGTGGAAAGTAATCATGATTTATTATTTTATTAAAAAATATACCTATTTTATTAGTTGACTTGGATTCATGATTATCAATTTTTAAATTTAATTTAACCATAAAATCACTGGAAGCTTCTGCTTTGGGCATTTTATTTAATGAAATTAAGATATTCCTCATTT
>CAYOTG010000039.1:5221-7308 GCA_964406825.1 uncultured bacterium | reverse complement strand
GAATCTGTTGAACTTACAGAATTTCATATTTCATCGGCTCTCAGTTCAAATACTGATTATTGCTGGTCCGTTAGATATAGGGATAGTAGCTTAGGTTGGAGTGAGTGGTCTGTTCCTCTTCTATTTGAAACAAGTGAGTCTCAATATTCTGATAATATGCTTATTAATCCAGGAGCTGAAGAAGAACTTTTAGGATGGACTGTAACAGAAGGATATATGGAGTCACTAGAAGCATATGTGTGTGATGGGATTGAACCTCATAGTGGAGATTATTATTTTATTGTAGGAGCACTTTGTAATACAGCAACCTATGCAGAAGCATATCAAGAAATCAATGTATCAGAGTATACAGAATGTATAGATCAAAATCTATCTTATATTAATTATGGAGGTTATTTATCTGATTGGGGTGGGTCAGATTATCCTGAAATGGCTATTGCATTTATTGATGAGAATGGTTATGAAATTGATAGGACTGATAATATTGGAACCTATAATGCCTTTTGGACACTATTTTCAAATGAATATCAAATTCCAATTGGTACACGATTAGTTCAAATGATTCTAATGGGAACACGATATGCTGGAGATGATAATGATAGCTATTTTGATGATTTATTTTTAAAAGTGTGGCAAGATCAAGATTGCTTACTTCTTTTAGGAGACCTCAATCAAGATAGTATTATTAATATTTTAGATGTAATTCTAATGATAAATATTATTTTAAATAATGATGATTTTAATGATTTGGCTGATATGAATATTGATGGTATTATTAATGTTTTAGATATTGTTCAATTGGTTAATATCATTTTAAATTAATTTTCGATTATGAATCATATTTTTGCAAAATACAGGTTGTTATTATCTAAAATATTATTACTTGCTATAATAGTTCTTTTAATAATTTCAGAAAATGATATTAACCCTAATAGCCATCTTTATAATGTATTTGAATTAACAGGTTTTATTTTAGTTTTAATAGGAGTTTTTGGTAGAATATGGTCATCCCTTTATATTGAAGGTAACAAAACCAGTAATCTTATAATAAAAGGTATTTATGCATTAAGTAGAAATCCTCTTTATTTCTTTAGTTTTTTACTCTTATTAGGTTATTGTTTTGTGATTAAGTCTATAATCATAGTTTGTATGGCTTTGTTGGTTTGGATTTTAATTTATCCAAGAACTATAAAGCATGAAGAAGAAAAATTATTAAAAATACATAAAGATGAATATCTTGATTATTATAATAGAACTCCTAAAATCATTCCAAATTTTTTCTTATTCAAAAAATCTGAAAAAGGATCTAAAATAGATGTTACAATTAATAATGTTGAGCGAGTATTGGTTGAATCATTTGGTTTTATCTTGTTTTTTGAAATCATTAGTTTTTTAAACTATTTACATTATTCTAATATTTTACCTTCATTATTTATAATTCATTGATTGATTTATGAAAAAAAACAATGTCCTAGTTATATTTTTCTTTATTCAGTTTAATATAGCCTCAGATATTTTATCCATTAATACCAGTGGACAATTTTGGTCAACAGGGTATCATGATAATCAAACATCTAATTCATATAATATAGAAATAGGCTATATACCTGAGATATCTTCATCTTATATGATAGGTAATAATTCAATGATTGATTTTGAATATGCTCAGTATATCTTTAAAAATCATAATAATTATGATGATAATAAAATTATTTTTAATAAATATCGTTCTTGGATTCGTTTCTCAAATAATCATTTAGATTTACGTATTGGATTGCAGAAAATTACATTTGGAACAGCTCTATTCTTAAGGCCTTTGGCATGGTTTGATTCTTTGGATTTTAGATTTACAACAGGTCAAACGGATGGAGTGGAAGCATTGAGACTCATTTTATCTCCATCTAATTCATTGGCAATATGGCTATGGTCTATTGATAATAATGCATCTAATAACTCTTATGGAACTAGAGTTGAATTATCTAATACTATAGGCAATTGGGGATTTACATATTATCAAGACTCAGGAGATTCATTTTTATTTAGCGAAAATAATAGATTAGTTATAGATTATAGATATGATGGGAATT
>CAYOTG010000039.1:0-5211 GCA_964406825.1 uncultured bacterium | reverse complement strand
TATGGAGGTAGAATTGAAATAGCCAATGAAATAGGTGATTGGGGATTTACATATTATAAAGATTTCGGTTCAAATGCTTCTGCCCAAGGAGATTTATTATTTAGTGAAAATAATAGATTAGGTATAGATTATAGATATGATGGAAATTTTGGTTTTTGGATAGAAGGTTGTCATTTTGATTTTAGAGCAGAAGATAGTTATATTCATGATTTAACTTCTCTAACCCTAGGCTTTGATTACACACTGCCAATTTCAAATGGATTATTGATTAGCACTGAAACAATGCTTTCTGAAATTGATTTATTACATGTGATAGAAAAACAAACATATACAGTTTTTCATTTATCTCTACCCATTGATCATATTAATCATTTAACATTTTTTTCTTTACGAGATTGGAAAGATAGAGACCCAATGTCAAAGGCAGATAATAGCGATAATATACGTTGGTCTACAATATATGATAGTTTTAATATAGATTATATGTTTACATTAAATCCAGGAAGATTTAATGATATGTTTCAAATTATGTTTATATATAATCACTAAATGGAGAATTGAATGGTTATTGAGATAGAAAATCTTATTAAAAAGTTTTCGATTGGAGGTGGTTTATTCACTGCTTTAAATGATATATCTCTTATTATTAAAAAAGGAGAATTCTCTGGACTTGTTGGCCCCTCAGGATCAGGTAAAACAACTTTATTAAATATTATTGGAGGATTGGATTCTCCTACTTCTGGTAATGTGAAAGTTTTAGATAAAATGATTAATGAAACTTCCCATGATGAGAGAGCTTTAATAAGAAAAAAATATATGGGTTTTATTTTTCAAAGTTATAATCTCCTTCCTGTTTATAGTGTTTATGAAAATGTAGAACTTCCATTAATTCTAAATAAAATTGAAAAAAATAAGAGGCGAGATAAAGTATTAAATGCAATAGAATCTGTAGGTTTGATGGACAAAATAGATTCTAAACCAAATCAATTAAGTGGTGGGCAGTGCCAAAGAACAGCAATAGCTCGATCGATTGTTCATGAGCCATTACTTGTTTTAGCTGATGAACCAACAGCTAATCTTGATTCAGAAAATTCACATCATATTATGGAAATCATGCAGCAGTTAAATAAAGAATTAAACACTTCATTTATATTTGCTACCCATGATGAAAAAATAATGGGTTATTTAAATAGAATTATTCATCTAGAGGATGGCCAAATATCTAAAGATGAATATATATCCTAATTATTAATAATCATGTTATTTAATATTGCCATTAAAAATTTAATTGGAGCGGGTATCAGAACCTGGCTAAATGTTTTTGTTACTTCAGTTTCTATCTTTATGATTATTTTTTCATCGGGGATGTATACAGGTATGAGGGAGCATGCTATGAATGTGTCTATTGATACTGAAATAGCAGGAGGAGCATATTGGCATCCTGAATATAATCCATATGATCCAATTACTTTTGAAAATTCACATGGCCCTACCCCTAATGGCTTGAACCAGCTTATTGAGAATGGTGAAGCTATAGAAATACTTGTTAGTCAAGCATCCATATATCCAAATGGAAGAGTTATTCCTATTGTTATGAAAGGTATTACTGCCAATCAAACTGTCCTAAATATACCCACCCAAACATTCCTCGAATATAATGGCTCTAATATACCTATTTTAATTGGTAAGGGAATGGCTGCATCTTCAAAGTTAAAGATAGGAGATACATTCATAGTAAGGTGGATGGATAAAAATAGAACATATGATGCGAATCAGGGTGAAATAATTCATATTATGGATACTGATAATTTTAAAATTGATATGGGTCATATTTGGATTCCTTTATCGGTAGTCCAAAATATGCTATCTATGGATAAGCAATCAACCTATGTTGTTTATAAAGAAGGTCTTCAAAATATTAAGGATAAAAGTGATTGGATAAAAAGAGATGTAAATTATTTAATTAAAGATATGGAAGCAATTATTGCACAAGATAGACCTAATGCAATAGTGATTTATATTATATTATTTGTACTTGCAGCGATGGGAATATTTAATGCGCAAACATTATCAATATTTAGACGTAAAAAAGAAATAGGAACACTTATGGCTCTTGGTATGCATAAGAGAAAGATTATGTTATTATTTACTCTAGAGGGAGCTCTTAATGGTTTTTTTGCAATTTTACTCACAATTATTCTTTTTGGCCCCTTCCTTTATTACTTTAGTATTTATGGTATTCCTCTTCCAATTGACTATTCTGATATGGGACTCATTGTTGCAAAAAGGTTAATCCCTATATATCCATTCTCACTATTATTTATAACATGTTTCTTAGTATTTATAATTTTATTAATTGTAAGCTATATCCCATCAAGACAAATCTCTAAAATGCATCCTGTAGATGCGATAAGAGGAAAAACAACATTATGATTCATTTTTTATTTAAAGGATTAATTAGAGATAAATCAAGAAGCTCTTTCCCAATCATTATTATTACGGCGATTGTTTGTATTATTATTTTTTTTGCAGGTTTTTTGAATGGTATTTATAATTCTTTATTTTTCAATACTTCTTTAATTAATTCTGGTCATGTAAAAGTGGTTAGTCATGCTTATAATGAGGAATATCAGCTATTGCCTAATGATCTTGCTTTATTAGGAATTGAGGATTTAATAGATGAGTTAGAAAATTTCAATGATCAATATTTATGGACTCCAAGGATAACTTTTGCAGGTTTGCTTGATGTCCCAAACCATGCTGGCGAAACTTTATCTCAAAGCCCTGTTATGGCTTTTGGGATTGATTTTTTATCACATAATTCAAAGCAATTCGAGATATGGAATTTAGAAAACAAAATAGTAAAGGGTAGAATTTTCAATCAAAAAAACGAGGTGCTCATTAGCGAAGAATTATCTCGGCGTTTAAATATATTGCCAGGTAATACGGTTACATTTATTGGTTCTACTATGCATGGTGGATTTACTACTTATAATTATTCTGTTTCAGGTATTTTTGATTTAAATATGGGTCCTATAGATAAGGATATGATGCTTGTTGATTTAGAAGGTGCTCGATTAGCACTTGATATGGACAATTCAGCTTCTGAAATTCTAGGTTATGAAAGAGGACTGTTTTTTAATAATCAAGAAACGGTATCAATGCGCAATGACTACAATATAATGCAGTCAGATACCACTGATATTTATAGACCTTTTATGTTAGCTTTAAGAGATTCAAATCAAATGGGTACTATTGTTGATTTTAGTGATGTTATTATGATGATTATTTTAGTTGTTATTCTTATTGTTGTTACATTGGTTCTATGGAATATGGGAATTATGAGTGGTTTGCGTAGATATGGAGAAATAGGAATGCGTTTAGCAATTGGAGAAACAAAAGGTCATGTATTTAAGTCTATGGTGATAGAATCATTTATAATTGGCTTTATAGGGAGTCTATTTGGAACTGTTATGGGTATCACTATAACCGCATATTTTGAGAAACAAGGATTCGATTATTCTAAGGCAATGGATGCTCTGGATTCTTCTAATTTTGCAATGCCCAATATATTATATCCACAAGTTACTCCTGAATTATTTTATATTGGTTTTATACCGGGTATTCTTGCAACAGTATTTGGAACTATGCTTGCAGGTCGTGCAATTTATAAACGTGAAATGGCACAATTATTTAAGGAATTAGAAGTATGAAGAAATTTTATATCCTCTTGTTTTCTTTTTTATTTAGCATAGATTCTGATATATCGGTAACTGAAATAATTGAAAAAATTGATTTTAATTTAAATTCAAAAAATAGATTTATGAAGAGTAAAATGATTATTCATGGAAGGAGAGCAAATAGAACTATTGTTTCTAAAAGTTGGGTGGTAGGAGTCAATAAAGCATTTACAGAATATACTTATCCTGCAAGAGAAGCAGGTAGTAAAATGCTAAAAATAGATGATAGATTATATATGTATTCTCCACAAACGGATAGAATAATTCAAATATCAGGACATATGTTAAGACAGCCTGTTATGGGTTCAGATATGTCCTATAATGATATATTGGAAGATAAACCTTTGAATGATATATATAAGGCTACTCTAGAAGGAGAAGAATTAATTAATGACAGAAAATGCTACATCATTTATTTAGAGGCTACAATAGATGGGCTAGCATACCCTAAACGTAGGGCATGGGTAGATGTGAAATATTTTTTACCTATTAAAGAAGAATTATACGCTAAAAGTGGAAAATTGCTTAAATCTTCATCAATGGATGGGGTGAGAAAAATTCAAGATAGATGGTTTCCTACTACATTTATATTTAAAGATGAATTAAAAAAGGAAAGTCAAGGGACAGAATGGATTATTGATGAGATTAGTTTTAATATAGATATCCCTGATTCTCGATTCCTCAAATCCAATTTAAGAAAATAAAAACACCTATTTAAAACATGATTAGGAATAGTGTGAGGAGCACCAACTATTCCTAATCATTTACTTATACTCATGTGCGTGCGGATTGGATGATAGTTCTATATTTATTCTTTTTTGTAATCAAGTATATCTCCAGGTTTACACTCTAGTACTTCGCATATTTTATTAAGGGTCGAATATCTAATACCTTTAACATTCCCCCTTTTTATCCTGGATAAATTGACTATAGTAATCCCAACTTTATTTGCTAATTCAGTAACGGACATTTTACGTTTTGCAAGCATTACATCTATATTGGTAATAATAGCCATCTTTATACATATTATACTATAACAATAAATAATTAATATAAAACATATATAATTTAATGTATAACAATAATAAAAACAAATATTTTTTATTAAATAATGATATTAATTTCAGGTAATATATTTGAAAATTTGAGTACTATTTCAGATGATTATAATTGGGATATGATAGGGGAATTAAATTTATTTAATATATAATAATTCGCTTGTTTGGAAGGAGCTGTAAAATAATTAAATTTCTTAATTCCCCTATTAAAGTTCTTCGACATTTTAATACATCTAGAGCTTTTTTATTATTATAAATCTGTAACATTTTGTAAGTTTTTTCAAATTCCAATTTTAAAATATTGTGATAAAGTACTTAAAATATACTATCTCGCCCATAACCATGCTAATTGCAATTTATGCTATATCGTTAGGTGCTTTTGGTCCAACTCTTTTTATAATAGGTTATTCACT
>CAYOTG010000038.1:1282-7334 GCA_964406825.1 uncultured bacterium | reverse complement strand
ACCCAACAGCCTCTTGGAGGTAAGGCTCAATCAGGAGGTCAAAGATTTGGAGAAATGGAAGTATGGGCTTTAGAAGCTTATGGTTCTGCGCATACACTGCAAGAAATTCTAACTGTAAAATCTGATGATGTAGAGGGTAGGACAAAGTTATATAATTCATTGGTTAAGGGTATGAATCCTCCAAAAGCTAATATTCCTGAATCTTTCAAAGTATTAGTTAAAGAATTAGAAGCCTTAGGCTTAGATGTTTTATTAAAATAAAAAAATAATCAAAGGAGTTTATTTTGAAATCAAAATTTGATTTAGGTTATAATAATAAGAATAGCGATTCTTTTAGTTCTATAACTTTGGGAATATTATCTCCAGAGCAAATATTGGAAAGGTCTTTTGGGGAAGTATTAAAACCAGAGACTATTAATTATAGATCCTACAAACCAGAAAAAGATGGATTGTTTTGTGAAAAAATATTTGGTCCTGTTAAAGATTGGGAATGTCATTGTGGAAAGTATAAGAGAATTAGATATAGAGGTATTGTATGCGACAGATGTGGTGTTGAAGTAACAAGGAAAACTGTAAGAAGAGAGCGTATAGGTCATATAGCTCTTGCGGTACCAGTTGTTCATATATGGTACTTGAGATCTATTCCTAGTAAGATTAGTTATCTATTAGGTTATACAACTAAAAATTTAGAAAGTATAGTATACTATGAAAAATTTGTCATTACAAATCCTGGGAATTCTGGAAGAAAATATGGTGAATTAATTAGTGAAGATGAATATTTAGACTTGGATGATGAGTTTGGTATTGATCAGGCAGATGCTACAGACATTGATGAAGATAATTATTTTATTGCTATGATGGGTGGTGCCGCTATTAAAAAATTATTATCTAATTTAGATGTCGTGCAAACCTTGAATGAATTATCAGCTATTGTGAAGGATGAAAAAACATCTATTGCTAAGAGGGAAGAATCTTTAAAAAGATTAAGAATTTTAAAGAAATTTGATCCTAAGATTGAGAAAAAAGTTTACAATAAGCCAGAGTGGATGGTTTTAAGTATTCTGCCTATAATTCCACCTGAACTGAGACCGCTAGTCCCCTTAGAGGGAGGTAGATTTGCAGCGTCAGATTTAAATGATTTATATAGACGTGTTATTATCAGGAATAATCGTTTGAAGCAATTGATGGAAATTAAAGCGCCAGATGTGATTCTAAGAAACGAAAAAAGAATGCTACAAGAAGCTATTGACTCTTTATTGGATAATAGCAGAATGCAATCAGCTGTTCGAAGCGGTACTAGGAGACCTTTAAAATCGTTAAGTGATGCATTGAAGGGTAAAAGTGGTAGGTTTAGACAAAATTTGTTGGGCAAAAGAGTTGATTATTCAGCAAGATCTGTGGTGGTGGTAGGGCCAGAGCTTAAATTGCATGAATGTGGTATTCCTAAGGATATGGCAATGGAATTATTTAAACCCAAAATTATAAATGAATTAATTAAAAGAGGATATACGAGAACTCCTAAATCAGCTAAAATGATGGTTGATGAGAAGTCTGAAGCAGTGTATAATGTGCTGGAATATGCAATCAGTAATCATCCGGTCCTTTTAAATAGGGCTCCAACTTTGCATAGATTAGGTATTCAAGCATTTCAGCCTGTTTTAATTGATGGTAAAGCAATCCGTTTACATCCACTAGTTTGTGCTGCCTTTAATGCAGATTTTGATGGTGACCAAATGGCTGTTCATGTTCCATTATCTCCAGAAGCTCAGGTAGAATCATGGATGTTGATGCTATCTAGTCATAATATTCTGCATCCTGCGCATGGAAAGCCTATTGCAATCCCATCACAGGATATGGTCCTAGGTTGTTATTATCTGACTAGATCCAGAAAAAATGCAAAAGGTGAAGGTACAAAATTTGGTAGTTATTCAGAAGCAAGGCTAGCATTTGAAAATAAAGAGGTTGGTTTACATGCAATAGTTGATTTTAGGGATGATGATGGAACTTGGATAAAAGATACCACTGTTGGAAGAATATTTTTTAATCAAATTCTACCTCAAGAAGTGAGGTTCATTAATAAACTACTAGGTAAAAAAGATATAGAAAACTTAGTCAGTAAATCATATCAAATTACTGGAAATTATACTACAGTTAATTTCTTAGATGATCTTAAAGATTTAGGTTTTGAATTTGCTTATAAAAGTGGCTTATCTATTGCTATATCTGATATACATATACCATCTAAAAAAGAATCTATTATAAATAATGCTCAAAAGGAAGTAGAAGTTGTCAAGAGTAAGTTTAATAAGCATATTTTAACTGAAGGAGAAAGATATAATAAGACAATTGATATTTGGACTCGTGCTACTAGTGATGTCGCTTCAGAAATGTTTTCTGAATTAGAGAACGATAATGAAGGATTTAATCCTCTTTATATGATGGCAGATTCAGGAGCTAGGGGAAGTCAAGATCAGATTAAGCAGTTAGCTGGTATGAGAGGTCTGATGGCAAAGCCAAAGAAAAGCATGACTGGTTCATCAGGTGAAATTATAGAAAATCCAATAAAATCTAATTTTAAAGAAGGATTATCTGTTTTTGAATATTTTATTTCAACTCATGGAGCTAGAAAAGGTCTTGCTGATACGGCACTGAAGACTGCTGATGCAGGGTATTTAACAAGAAGGCTGGTTGATGTTGCTCAAGATGTAACTATTACTATTGATGATTGTAAAACTAAGGCAGGTGTCTTAATGAGTGATTTAAAGGAAGGGGAAGAAATAGTAGAGCCTTTAGAAGAGAGAATAGTAGGTAGATATACACTGGAAAAAGTAGTTAATCCAATAACAAATAAAACTATTATTAAAACTGGCGCATTGCTTACAAAAAATATAGTAGAATTAATCACTGAGTTAAATATTGTTTTTGTGAAAGTTAGATCTGTAATGACATGTGCTGCTGATAGAGGTTTATGTGCAATGTGTTATGGTGTTAATTTAGCTAATCAAGGTCCCTCTAAGGTGGGTGATTCTGTTGGAGTTATGGCTGCTCAGTCAATTGGAGAACCAGGAACTCAATTAACTCTTAGAACTTTTCATATTGGGGGAACAGCTTCAAGAATTGTAGAAGAATCTCAAAGGATTTCTAGAGGTGAAGGTACAATAAAGTTTTCTGATAAGATACAATTAATTCCTTCCGTTGATGATAATGGTGAAACTCATAATGTATCACAATCAAGAAATGGAGTGATTGAATTATTAGATTCTAGTAATAATGCTTTAACTAGTTGGAAGATTCCATATGGTTCTAAAGTTTATATTAAAAATAATCAAAAAATTAAATCAGGTACATTGTTATTTTCATGGGACCCTTATACAGATGTAATTCTTGCAAGATCTGATGGGTATGTTAGATTTAAAGATTTTGTAGATGGAGAAACTTATTCAGAAGAAGCTATTGAAAGTGGAAAGAAAATGATAGTTATAACAGAATCAAAAGATAGAAATTTAAGTCCTTCCATTGAAATTTGTGATAAAAAAGGTGAAATATTGACTGGTGGTTCTACTCTCTTGCCCGTTAAGGCAAATGTGGTAGTCAAAGATGGTGATAAAGTTAAGCTTGGTCAAATACTTGTTAAAATACCTCGTGAATCAGGACAAACTAGAGATATTACAGGTGGTTTGCCTAGAATAGCAGAATTATTTGAAGCTAGAAATCCTCAAAATCCAGCAGTTGCGTCAGAAATTGATGGAACAGTATCTTTTGGTAAAATAACAAGGGGAATCAGAGAGGTTATTGTAGAAAATAAAGATATAAAGAAAACATATAAAATTCCATATGGAAAACATATTATTGTTCATGAAGGTGATTTTATTTATGCTGGAGATAGGCTTTGCGAAGGTTCTGTATCTCCTAAGGATATATTAAAAATAAGCGGTTCAGCAAAAGCTCAAGAATACTTAGTTAATTCAATTCAAGAAGTTTATCGTTTACAAGGAGTTAAAATTAATGATAAGCATATAGAAATTATAGTAAGACAAATGATGCAAAAGGTTGAAATCAGTGATTCTGGAGATAGTTTATTTCTAAATGGAGATAGAGTAAATAAGATTAAATTTCTTAAAACAATTAAAGAAATGTTAAAGAAAGTTGTAGTTATCGATTCAGGAGACTCTGAATATGATGTAGGTGATGTTGTTCTAAAAGATAATATAAATGATATAAATTCTGATCTTAAATCAGAAGGGAAGAAAGTTATTAAGTCTAAAAAAGCAAAACCTCCAACTTCAACTCCATTATTGCTTGGTATAACTAGAGCTTCATTAAATACTGATAGTTTTATATCTGCTGCTTCATTTCAGGAAACAACTAGAGTTTTAACTGATGCTGCTGTTGAAGGTAAAACTGACAACTTATTAGGATTAAAAGAAAATGTGATTATTGGAAGATTGATTCCTGCTGGAACTGGTCATGAAAATAATAAAGATATTATAGTAACTAAAGCCAAATCTGATGAACCTGAAGATGTTGTTGCTGAAGGAGTATTAGATGATGTAGGGGCCCCATCTGAAATTAAAGATTAAAAATAAATATTAAAAAAATAAAAATTATGTTTGTTAACTTAATAGTCGTGTTTGTACATTAACGGGCTTTATAAGGAGATTATTAATGCCAACTGTTAATCAGTTAGTAAGAAAAGGAAGGAAAAAGCAGGCAAAGAAAACTAAGGTTCCTGCACTAAAGGCGTGTCCTCAGAAAAGAGGTGTTTGTACACGTGTATATACAACGACGCCTAAAAAACCGAATTCAGCTCTACGGAAAGTTGCAAGGGTTAGATTATCAAATAATATTGAGGTCAATGCATATATTCCTGGAGAAGGACATAATCTTCAAGAACATTCAATAGTTTTAATTGAGGGAGGAAGAGTAAAAGATTTGCCAGGTGTAAGATATCACGTTGTTAGAGGAGTCTTGGATCCATCAGGTGTTGAAGATAGAAGAAGTAGTAGATCAAGATATGGAACTAAAAAACCAAAGAAATAAATAATTATTATGAGAAGAAGAAGACCTGAAAAAAGAAAAATTTTAAAAGATCCTATCTATAATGATTTAACTGTTGCAAAATTTGTTAATTATATAATGAAGGATGGTAAGAAAAGTATAGCAGAGAAAATATTTTATAGTTCATTAGATATTATAAAAAATAAATTAAAAATAGATACGCCATTAGATATTTTTAAAAAAGCTCTTGATAATGTTGGTCCAATGCTTGAGGTTAAATCAAAAAGAATTGGAGGTGCTACTTATCAGGTCCCAATGGAAGTATCAAAAGATAGAAGAATGGCATTAGCTATGCGTTGGATTTTATTATATTCAAGATCTAGAAAAGGTAAAACAATGGCAACTAGATTGGCTGCAGAATTGATTGCTGCATCAAATAAAGATGGATCATCAATTAAAAAAAGAGAAGATACTCATAAAATGGCTGAGGCTAATAAGGCTTTTGCGCATTTTAGATAAATTAAATTATGAATGATAATATTTTATTAGAGAATGTAAGAAACATAGGTATTATGGCACATATAGATGCTGGAAAAACTACTATGACTGAACGAATATTATACTATACGGGAAGATTGCATAGATTAGGTGAAGTTCATGATGGTGCTGCAACTATGGATTGGATGGATCAGGAAAAAGAAAGAGGTATTACAATTACTTCAGCTGCTACAACATGTTTTTGGAATGAGGGGAAAAATAGAATCAATATTATCGATACTCCTGGTCACGTTGATTTTACAATGGAAGTTGAACGCTCTCTTAGGGTTTTAGATGGTGCAATAGCATTGTTTTGTGCTGTTGGTGGTGTAGAACCTCAATCTGAGACTGTATGGAGACAAGCTGATAGATATAAAGTTCCAAGAATTGCATTTGTTAATAAAATGGATAGAACAGGCGCAGATTTTTATAAAGTGCTAGATATGATTAGGAAGAGATTTAATGCAAATCCGATTCCAATTGTTCTACCAATTGGGGCAGGACAAATTTTTACTGG
>CAYOTG010000038.1:0-1182 GCA_964406825.1 uncultured bacterium | reverse complement strand
GGAAAATTAACTTTTTTCAGAGTTTATTCTGGAATGATTACCACAGGAGATTTTATTTATAATCCAAATTCTGGTAAAAAAGAACGTGTTGGTAGACTGATGCTTATGCATTCTAAAGATAGAGAAGAAAGAAAAGTTGTTAAAACTGGTGAGATTGCCGCTATGGTTGGTTTAAAATATACAAAAACAGGCCATACTCTTTGCGATAAAGATAAAGTTATTCAATTTGAATCTATGGACTTTCCTGAACCTGTAATATCTGTATCTGTAGAAGCTGCTTCTAAAAAAGACCAAGAAAATTTAACTCTTGCTTTAATTAAACTTGCAGAAGAAGATCCTACGTTCAAGGTTAAAACGGATGAAGAAACAGGTCAGACTATAATATCTGGAATGGGAGAATTGCATTTAGATATTATAGTAGATAGATTAAAAAGAGAATTTAAAGTTGAAGCAAGTGTTGGAGCTCCACAAGTAGCTTATAAAGAATGTATTACTAATTCTGTAGAGCAAGATACAAAATTTGCTAAACAAAGTGGTGGAAGAGGACAATATGGACATGTCGTTATATCTGTTGAGCCAGGGGAATCAGGTAAAGGGTATACATTTATCAATAAAATTGTGGGTGGAGTCATCCCTAAAGAATATATCCCTGCTGTTGATAAAGGAATTCAAGAATCTTTAAGAAATGGTCCTCTAGCTGGTTATCCAATTGAAGATGTACAAGTTACATTAACATTTGGTTCTTACCATGATGTCGATTCAAGTGAAATGGCTTTTAAAATAGCAGGATCAATGGCAATAAAAGATGCAGTTAAAAAAGCAAAACCAAAATTAATGGAACCAATAATGGATTTAGAAGTAGTAATGCCAGAGGATTACCTGGGTGATGTCATGGGAGATATAACATCTAGAAGAGGAGTAGTTAAGGGATTTACTTCAAGAAATAATTCTCAAGTTTTAGATGCACATGCTCCTCTAAGTGAAATGTTTGGTTATGCAACAGATTTAAGATCTATTACACAAGGGAGGGCAGTTTTTACGATGCAGTTTGGTCATTATGAAAATGTACCAAAACAAATACAAGAAAGAATTGTAGAAAAATTTGAAGGTAAAGTTAGTATAAAGAGTTAATAAAAATAGGAAAAACAAAAAATGGCTAAAGAAAAATTTGAAAGAACCAAA
>CAYOTG010000037.1:0-7384 GCA_964406825.1 uncultured bacterium | reverse complement strand
TATTTATTGGTTTTGCAATTAAAGTTCCTGTTTTTCCATTTCATACATGGCTTCCACTTGCTCACGTTGAAGCTCCAACAGCTATATCAGTTATTTTAGCAGGAGTATTGCTTAAAATGGGGACTTATGGCCTTCTTAGAATAAGTTATCCATTACTTCCGGGAGAAGTTGTAGCATTTGCCTATACTTTAGCTATTCTTGGAGTGATAAATATTCTTTGGGGAGCTTTAAATGCGATTGCTCAAATAGATATGAAGAAAATGGTAGCATATTCATCAGTAAGTCATATGGGGTATGTACTCCTTGGTATGGCCGCTGTTGTAAGCTCAAATCCAGCAGGAGCAGAAGCTGGAATGAATGGAGCTGTAATGCAAATGTTTAATCATGGTACAATCACAGCTATGTTATTTTTATTAGTAGGTGTTCTCTATGATCAAGCGCATCATAGATGGATTGTATATCCTGAAAATCATGATGATCAAGAGCTAGCTGGAAAATTAGGTTTTGGTGGTTTAGCATCACAAATGCCAGTTTATTCAGCTTTTGTTGCACTCGCGTTTTTTGCAGGTCTTGGTTTACCGGCATTATCAGGTTTTATAAGTGAAGCTTTATGTTTTATCGGTGGCTTTAGTGCATTCAAATTATTGACTGCTATTGGTACATTGGGAATACTATTAAATGCGATATATTTTTTAAGAGCCTATCAAAGAGTATTTCTAGGCCCACTTAATAAGGCTTATGAAAAACTTTCAGATATTAATCCAAGAGAACTTACAACTGTACTTCCAATAGCATTTTTAGTTTTATTATTTGGAATTTATCCAAAACCATTAGTTGATATGGTAAGTAGTGCAATTGCTTCACTTATTGCTATTGTTCAAGGGGCAATCTAAAGAATGAATAACCTCTCAAGCATATCTTACTTCTTACCTGAATTTTTAATTATAATAACAGCATTGTTTGTTATTGTTTTTGATTTAGTCTCATTGAAGAAATCAAATAATCTATTAATAGGTTTGGGGCTTCTTTGTATCACTTTTTTATTATACCAATTTCCTGTAAATGGCGGAGAAATTTTTCATGGTATGTTAATTAATGATAGTTTTTCTTATTATTTTAAGTGGTTAATCTTAATATCAACCTCTTCTATTATTCTAGCATCTAAATATTCAAAGGAACTTGATAAAGAATATAAATCAGAATTTGATGCACTGATTTTATTTGTACTTCTAGGAATGTTCCTTATGACAAATTCAATAGATTTATTAATGATTTATTTATCTATTGAGCTTGTAAGCATTCCATCCTACATACTAGCAGGAATATTGAAAAATGATAAAAAATCTAATGAAGCATCTTTAAAATATGTTATTTTTGGTTCTTTTGCATCTGGTCTAATGTTATTTGGATTAAGCTGGCTTTATGGTATATCAGGTTCTACTAATATTTATCATATTTACCAATCGATTGCTCTGATAGATAATCCGTATATGATTTATATGTCTTTAATGTTAATTCTTATTGGGTTTGGTTATAAAATTTCAATGGCACCACTGCATTATTGGACACCTGATGTATATGAAGGTTCTCCTACAATTGTAACCGCATTTTTTTCAGTTGCACCAAAAGTAGCAGGTTTCGCAATATTAATCAGAACATTTTTTATTTTATTTACAGGCAGTAATTCTGTAATGATAGATGCTATACCATTGGATGGTATAAATTGGACATTGATTATAGCAGTATTATCAGCTGTGACAATGTCTATTGGTAATCTATTAGCTTTAAAACAAGATAACATTAAAAGAATGTTAGCTTACTCAACCATATCTCATGTAGGATTTATGTTAATGGCTTTTTCTACAGTTTCGGTTGATGCTATAGTAGGTATCATGTTTTATTTAACACTTTATATGTTTATGAATTTATCAGCCTTTTTTATGGTGATACATGTTGAAAATAATTTTAATGCAAAAAATATTAAAGACTGGGGTGGAATGGGTTATAAATCACCTGTTTTAGCCATATTTATGGTCTTGTCATTGGTCTCACTAGCAGGATTACCTCCAACATCAGGATTTGTTGGAAAGGTCTACTTGTTTAGAACATTATTTGCTACAGAACAATTTTATTGGTTGGGCCTTGTAGCTATTCTTAATAGTGTTATTTCTCTATATTATTATTTTAAGATAGTGAAGAGTATGTATTTTGATGAATCTGAAATTAAAGAAAAAGAGAGTACACCACTTCCATTATACTTAATGATTGCTATTTTTTCATCTCAGAATATATTGTTTTATGCCTATTGGTCACCTTTATATAACTATATAACATCATTATTTAATTAAATTGAAAAAGACTACTAAAACAGTTAAACAATCTCAAGTTATAATGCATGAACTTGTATTGCCAAATGATACAAACTTATTAGGTAATATTTTAGGTGGAAGAGTAATGCATTTGATGGATATTTGTGCTGCAATGTCTGCATATAAACATGCAAGACGCCCTGTTGTGACTGCTTCTGTAGATCATTTAGATTTTTTAGCTCCTGCAAAAAAAGGAGATATTGTAATTCTTAAATCTTCAGTTAATTATGTACATAAAACCTCTATGGAGGTAGGGGTAAGAATAGAAGCTGAGACACCTTTGACTGGAGAAGTTAGACATACTGCAACAGCCTATCTAACCTTTGTTGCTTTAAATGATAATAAAAAACCTATGAAAATTCCTGATGTTATTCCAGAAACAGATATAGAAAAATATCGATACAATGAAGGAAAAAAAAGGGCGATAGTTAGAAGAAAGCGTCTTAAGGAAATTAAGAACAAAGAATGAAAAGATTTAAAATTACAAAGGGGCATAATTTAAAATTAGATGGTCAGCCTTCTGATGAAATAATTATTATAAAAGATTCATCTATTATTTCATTTCATCCTAATTCAATTAAAGGTATTAAAACAAAATTATTAGTTAAAGAAGGAGATTCTGTTAAAATTGGGACTCCATTATTTTATGATAAGAAAAATGAAAAATCTTTATTTGTAAGTACATGTTCAGGTATAGTGAAATCAATAGTTTTTGGACCTAGAAGAGTTGTAGAAACTATAGATATAGATAATGATGGAAATAATGCAAAAGAAGATATTAATAATAAAATTGATAGAGAAAATCTTTTAAAATCAGGCCTTTGGACATCTATACGACAAAAACCGTATTCTAAAATTCCTCATTTCAAATCTTCTCCAAAATCTATTTTTATTTCAGCGATGCCTACAGAACCATTTGCAATGAATTATGAATATCTTATGGGTTCTATAGATAATTATCTTCAATCTGGTATCAATGCTCTTAGAACTATGTTTGATTGTGAAATCAATTTTATAAGTTCTGGGAACTCATCTTTTACTGATTTAAATAATGTCAATCATTTTAGCTTTAATAAATTACATCCAGCTGGTAATGTTGGTGTTCATATCCATAATATAGATTCGATAAAAAATTCAGATGATACTCGTTGGTATTTATCATTACAAGATCTGAATCGTATGGGTCAATTTTTTGATACAGAGGATTATCCGAAATATAAATATGTTAATGTTGGTGGAAATTCTATTAATAACCCTGCTATTAGAAAGGTTTTAATTGGTACAAAAATTAAGGATATTTTAGATGAGATTCCATCAGATGTATGCCTGATATCAGGTGATGTTTTAAATGGTAAAAAAACATCAAGTGAGGCTTCTGTTGGTTGTCACGATGAAATCATATCATTGATTAAAACAGATAATAAAAGAAATTTTTTAGGTTGGTTAATGCCAGGGTTTAATAAATATAGTCTGACTAATTTATTTTTTTCAAAACTTATAAATAATAAAAAATCACAATTATCAACTAAAAAGAATGGTAGTGTACGAACTATTATTCCAATGGGTAATTGGGATAGAGTTATGCCAATGAATATTTTATCAGAATATATGGTGAAAAGTATTTTAGCAAAAGATATTGATATGATGGAAAAATTAGGTATTTATGAATGTTCTCCTGAAGATTTTGCTTTATGTTCTTTTATTTGCCAATCAAAAGTTGAAGTATCTCAAATTATAGAAGAAGGCTTAGATATGATGGAGCAAGAAGGATAATGCTTAGAAAATTATTAGATAGAGCAGAAGAGATAATTCTTAGCAATGAAAAGTTAAAGAAATTTCATCCTCTTCATGATGCTTTAGATACATTTTTATATTCTACAAATAAACAAACAGAAAATGCTCCCTATGTAAGAGATTCTGTAGATTTAAAACGAACTATGATTTTAGTGGTTTTGGCACTTTTACCAGCATTTTTCTTTGGTACCTATAATGTTGGATTACAGTCACCAGATGTTATTAATAAAGATTTCTTGAATTGTTTTGTTTATGGGCTAAAAATAGTGCTTCCTATGTATTTAGTGGTTTTTGCAATTGGTGGCTTATTTGAGGCATTATTTGCTGTTATTAGAGGCCATGAGATTAATGAAGGTTTTTTAGTTACAGGCTTCTTGATTCCACTTACTATGCCTCCGACAGTACCATTATGGATGCTTGCTGTTGCAACGATTTTTGGAGTTGTGATTGGTAAAGAAATTTTTGGTGGCACAGGGTATAATATTTTTAATCCAGCATTAACTGCTAGAGCTTTTTTATTTTTTGCCTATCCATCTTATATGTCAGGGAATAAACCTTGGATAGCTCCACTTGATGGTATATCTCAGGCAACTCCATTATTAGAAAAATCATCAAATTTAGATATATCATATAATTGGTGGGATATGTTTTATGGCTACATTCCAGGATCCATTGGAGAAACATCAACATTAGCTATTTTAATTGGTGCTATTATACTTTTAGTTACGGGTATTGGCAGTTGGAGAGTTATGTTATCTACATGCATTGGACTTATATGTACATCTTTTTTATTAAATCAATTATCAGGAATATCAGATAATCCAATGTTACAACTTACTTCATTGGAACATTTTGTTATGGGTGGATTTGCTTTTGGAATGGTTTTTATGGCTACAGATCCTGTCTCAAGTGCACAAACCAATAAGGGAAGATGGATGTATGGTTTCTTGATTGGATTTATGGCAACGGTTATACGATGTATTAATCCTGCATATCCAGAGGGGATGATGTTAGCTATTTTGTTTGCGAATGCATTTGCTCCTTTATTTGATTATTCAGTGGTTCAGTCTCATATTAAAAAAAGACAATTATCTTATGAAGAATAAATATGTATTCATATTAACCATTGCAATTGTATGTAGTCTATTGCTTTCATTGGCTTCTGAAGGTTTAAAAGAGCGTAGAAATAAGAATGTCGAAATAGATATTAAAAAAAATATATTAAATGCTATTGGTGTTAATATTGATAGTTTTTCTATTTTAGATATAGATAACTATTTCACTGATAATATTGATACCCTCATTATAGATATAAAGGGTAATATTTCTAATCTATCAATCAATGATCTTAATACTATCGAAAATAAACAAACTGGCGAGGTCAAATATTTTAATGATAGCCAAGAGTATCTACCATTATATAATGAGATAGAAAAAAATATTATAATTATACCGGTATCAGGTAAAGGCCTATGGTCTTCTTTATTTGGATATTTTGCAATCGATGCGAATAATTACTCAACAGTTAAAGGTATAGCCTTTTATGCTCATGGTGAAACTCCTGGTCTTGGTGCAGAAATTTCTAGTGAGTGGTTTCAATTAAGCTTCGTAGGTAAAGAAATTTATAGTGGAAAAGAATTATTGTCGATTAAGCTTACAAAACCGGGCTTAGCAGATAAGGATAATTTATATGAAGTTAATGGTATTAGTGGTGCAACCATAACAAGTAATGGTGTCACGACTTTACTTAAAAGAGATTTACAAAGATATGAACCTTATTTTAAAAATGTGGTACGAATAAATGAAAAGTAAACAAATATTTATAGATCCTCTTATTGATAATAATCCTATTACTAGGCAAGTGCTAGGTATATGCTCTGCATTGGCAGTAACAGTAAAAGTAGAACAAGCTTTAGTTATGACACTAGCTCTTACCTTTGTTGTTACTATGTCTAATACAATCATATCATTGCTTCGCAACTATATTCCATCGAGTATAAGGATTATTGTACAGTTAACTGTAATATCAACATTAGTGATTTTGATAGATAAAATTTTACAGGCATATATGTATGAAATAAGTAAAACATTGACTGTATTCGTAACATTAATTATAACTAATTGTATAGTAATGGGAAGAGCAGATGGTTATGCAATGCAAAATAATGTTAAAGATTCTTTTTTAGATGGACTTGGTAATGGACTGGGTTATGGAATGATTCTTATTGCTGTAGCATTCTTTAGAGAACTTTTTGGATTTGGAACTATATTAAATTTTCAGATACTACCAGAATTTTTGAAAAATGGTTTAATGACAATGCCACCAGGAGCATTTATTATCTTAGGTTTAATCATATGGGTACAGCGCTCATTAACCAGTTATGTAGAGGAATAAATGGAATTATTAGTTCATTATTTAAGTTTAGCTACAAAAGCAATATTTATTGAAAATATACTTCTCGCATATTTTCTTGGTATGTGCTCATTTCTTGCAATATCAAAAAATGTAGAAGCTTCTCAGGGAATAGGTAAGGCTGTCATTTTTGTAAATGGTATAACAGTTCCAGTTAATTGGTTTATAAAAACCTATTTTTTAGATTCAGGAGCATTAAGTTGGATACCTATCGCATCTTTATCTACTGTTGATTTATCATTTTTAGCACCAATTTGTTATATTGCTACAATTGCTGCATTGGTACAATTCGTAGAAATGTTCATAGATAAATTCAGCCCAAAATTATATAATTCTCTAGGAATATTTCTTCCACTTATCACAGTAAATTGTTCTATTTTGGGTGCATCTGTATTTATGAATGAAAGAGGTTATACACTAGGTGAATCTGCAGTATTTGGATTTAGTTCAGGTGTTGGATTTTATTTAGCTATTGTATGTATGGCTGCAATTCGGTTTAAATTAAGATATTCAAATATTCCAGATGGCCTTAAAGGACTTGGAATAACAATGATTTTAACGGGTCTTTTATCTATGGCATATTTATCATTTTCAGGAATTCAACTATAAAGGAAGATTATTATGGATAAAAAGAAAGTACTTGGTTTATTAGGTATTGGGACATTTATTGCTTTACTTAACTTAGTCATAGGATGTTTGTTCTTGAAATTTTTCTGGTCTGGAATTGCTACTCGTTTATTTCCAAAATTAGTTGTATCAGGTCAAATTAATCCGACGATGTCATTTTTAGATGCTCTATTTATAGGAG
>CAYOTG010000036.1:6144-7452 GCA_964406825.1 uncultured bacterium | reverse complement strand
CAGTTGACCCAGATTTGTTATTAAATAAAGGTAATATTTTTAATTAAATTATAATTAAAATAGATGATTTTTCTACGAATACATTTATTAATGCAACCTATTTTCCTTCCTCTGAAAATGGATCACAAAATCTTATGGTAGATCTTTATTATGAAAATAAATTTGAAGATATAGATGATGAACATATACTACCAGTCGAGCCCTTTATCAATGCAGATATAATTACTGAAAATTATTTAAAATTATATATTCCCTATTACCCAGAGGCAAATTTATTTTATAAAAAATTATGTAATAATATTGAAGCCATTAATCTAGAACGGGTAGATAAAGAAAAAGAAGAGAAAGTAATTGATTGTGTTAATAAAGCATACAGTATAATGATTGATGATGTCTCTATTGGGTCTGATTTTATTTTTTATGAATATTCTAAGCTTGGTGTCCCAATGCAAACATTGTTTATGCTTATTCCGTTCAATGATTTAGATAATGGGAAACATATTTTACAGGTATATGAGACATTTAAAAGAGAAATGAACCTTGATTTATCTGATGATGTAGTTAGACTTCAAGTGGCAAGTAATGCAGAAGATAGCTGGATTATTCCTTTTTATTTCTTTAAGGATTAGAACCCAAAAACTTTTCTCTTTGTACTTTATAATATTCACTAGAAGGATCAATATCAATAGCTTCCTGAATAATTTTAATGGCTTTATCAACATCACCTGATTTCCATAAAATTTCAGCCTTAGTATCTAGAATATTAGGATATTGTGGGGTACTATTATCGATAAGAGTTAATGCCTCATCAACCTTTATAAGTGCATCATCTAAGTTTTTATTCAGCTCTGCCATTCTCCATGCATAACTATTTAAAAAACTATAACTACTACGTAATGTATATAAATACTTTATATAAGTATTTATTTCATCGTCTTCCATTTGTTTTGATTTATAATAATTAATTAAATCATAAACTCCATTTTCAAAATTTGTTGATTGTTGATAATTATCTAAATATTCTAACATAGGATTAATATTATTCTGTTTAATAGATAGGGAAGCAATATTATATTTTGCCTTACTAAAATCATTTTTAGAAATATTAGATGATTTCAATAATTCCATATATAGCATAAGAGCATTATCAACATCACCTTTATCATTATATTTATCAGCTAATGCGCTTAAAATTTCAGCTGAATGATTATTTTTGTTATATTCATCTAGATAATATGTAAAAGTTCCTTTCCCATCTATCACATTATTGATTTTTATAATAAATTCATATGCAGGCAGGTACCCATA
>CAYOTG010000036.1:0-6044 GCA_964406825.1 uncultured bacterium | reverse complement strand
AATTACTCTTCTTGCACCTATCATAAATTCAATGGGTTGTTTCCCTATAGAAGAATCAAATACAATCCCATCAAGTAGATATCCAGAATAATGTACCCTTACTGTTTGTCCAGGGTAAGGGGTATCCCCTGTTCCATCTTGTGTTATAATATAATATAATCCACTCTCAGTTTTAGTCGCCCCATCAATTGCTTTATTAAAAGCTACTTGATTAGATTTTTCTTTTTCCTCCATTAATTTTTTAGTCGCAATCTGGGATTCATTAAAAATTATATTAGCATGAAAATTTTGTGCAGTATCACCAGATCTTATAATTGTAATTGTATTAATTAAATCATCTTGCTCAATTGCATCAACAACATCTTGACCTGAAACTACATGCCCAAAAACAGAATGTTTATTATCAAGCCATGGTGTTGCTTTATGGGTAATAAAAAATTGACTTCCATTGGTTCCAGGGCCAGCATTTGCCATTGATAAAATACCAGGTTTATCATGTTTTAAATCTGGATGAAATTCATCACTAAATTGATATCCTGGACCTCCACCTCCAGTACCTGTTGGATCTCCTCCTTGTATCATAAAATCTTTAATTACTCTATGAAATTTAAAACCATCATAGTAAGGCTCTCCTTCTTCTTTAGCACTATTTTTAATAGAACCTTCTGCTAGCCCTACAAAGTTTGCTACAGTTATAGGAGTCTTTTCAAATTCTAATTCAAGGATTATTTCACCTTTAGATGTATTGATAATTGCTTGTATACTACCATTGCCAACAGTTTCTGTTTTACATTCTATAATTGAAAATATAAAAATCAGACTTAATAAAACATTTATTTTCACTATCTCCCTCCTTAGTTTAATTATTTAATATTATATCCATAACAATTAAGATATCAATAATATTGATTATTGTATCCATGTTTACATCAGCGAGTTCTAATTGATCATCGCTTAATGTTTGAAATTCTAAAATAAAGTTAATCATTAAGATAACATCAACTATATTAATGGTTCCATCTTGAGTAACATCACCTAGGTTACTAATATCTTCCTCATAAAAATATATTCTATAGATTAGGGAATTGTCTATTATGAATGGATTTGGAATATTGTTTTGATAATTTGCGATATTCCAAGTTCTATTAATTTCTAAATTATCAGCAGGATCTTCATTATGCCATTGGTATAAAATTTCCTTTTGTAAATTAAAAAAATTGTTATCTGCAACATTTTGATAAATTGTATAGAAATAGAACATAGCCCTTGCAATATCACCCTTAACTTCTTCACGTGGTTCAAATACAGTGGAGCTACTTTCAGAATATTCATTTATATTGTTAGTTGGGATACTACTTGATTCATATGTTAACCAAAACCAAGTATCTGTTAGTGGATCATTAATTTCATTATAAGGCTTATTGCCTCTAGTAGAATTGACATTATCTTTGCATGGTCTAAGGTGATGCATATCGCTTTTCATAGGTGAATTATTAGCTCCCAAGCTTTGAGGCCATAAATGTTCGCAATTCATTCCATTTTCATATAAATGAGTGCTTGGATCTGAACTATTTAATTGAACTGAGAAGTCAGTATAAATACAATGAACACTACCGTTTACATTCTCAATGTCTCCATATAAAATATCACGTGCAGAATTATAGCTTTGCACAGAAGAGGTAGTATAATTATCTTGAATATAATCAAATAATTCTTCTCCATGGAGTGTAGGTGCAATTTCTTCTTGAGAGAGAAGAGGCGTTAAAAATATTAATATGTATATATATATCATCATTATAATTATTAAAAATTTAATAAAGTTAATATATAAAAATTAACTATGGATAATTAAATTAACTATTAATTCATGACAAAGTTAAAGATTAATTAAGAGTATGATTAGTAGAAACGATATATTTAAAAAATTCAAGTGGTTAAAAGATAAACATCGATATTTTATTATTTCTTCAAATTATGATGGTCTTATTTGCGCCGCTTTTTTATCAAATTATCTCAAATGGGAATTAGCTGGATATTATAATATGGAAAAAATTTGGATATCTGAGAAAGGCATTAAAAATAAAAAAGATTTAATTTGGGTTGATTTAGATATATTGCCCCAAGCAGGGAGAACATTGGGAGGACATATAGTTAAATTAAATGAAAATATTCCTAAAGGGTTTAATACTTCCTGTAATCCTAATATATTATTAAATCTTTCAAATCATGATTTTAAAAGAAAATATCCATTATCTACTCTTGCATTTTTAATGTGGCTTTTTGATACAAAAATTCCTCAAAAATTATTTGGTAAATTTTTAATTTTACATAGTGATGCTATATGGTTGAAATACCAAAAATATGGAAAAAACTTCAATGATTGGTTAGATATACTCAATGGTTATGATTGGAAAAGACTATTTAAAAATATTGATACAATCGGTTATGAAAGGCAAGTTGATCAAGTGTTTTATCCGGAACTTATTCAGCTAGGGGCTATATCTGGATTTAGTAAATTAATCAGTAAGCATCTTAAAATAAAAAGCCGAGAATCTAAGTTTAATCCTGATTGGGATGAAGATGTTATATTAAATTTATTAAATTTATTTGCAGAACATCTATTGTGGAATCCATTATCTCTCCCTAAAATCGAGAAAAAAATAAGTGGAAAAAAATATTCTATATCTATAGAGGAAGTCAATAAAATGGGACTTAATAAATTCATCAAAAATAAAAAAATATTTTCTTATGCAATTACATCTCCCACTACTATTAAATACACTGTTTTTGATGCAATCAAATGAATGAAGATATTAAAGATTTAAGGGATTTAATTGATTGTTATGGTCCCCCTGATGCTTTGGTGGACAATCATTCATTAGATTCAGGTTATGCTATTTGGGGATTTGAAGAATCTTTCTATTTTTCAAAAAACGATTTTTTTTATAACAATACAAAGGAGGATTGTAATCCATTTGACAGAGCTCAAACCTTACTTGATTTTTGGATTAGAGATGTCTCTGATATTAAGGCTATAGGTTTTTTAAGTTATGACATTAAAAATATTATTTATCCTCATATTTCATTTAAAACACAAAAAATAGATTTTCCATATATGTGGTTTGGTAAACCAAAAAAAATTAGAAAATATTTTATTGAATCAGATTGTTCTACGCCAAATAAGAAATTTTTATATCCAATTCGTAATATTGAGACAGTATCTAATTACAGAAATATAATTAAAAAAATTAAAAAAGAACTCAATGCAGGCAATACGTATCAAATAAATTTAACTATGGAAAAGATATTTAAAATTGATGCCACCCCACTTGATATTTATTTATCTATTAGACAGTATGCCAAGCCCCAATATGGATATTATTTAAATATAGGATCAGAACAAATATTAAGTTTTTCTCCAGAACAATTTTTTCACACAAAAGGAAAGAGCATATATACATATCCTATGAAAGGTACTATTGCAAGAGGCCAGAATAATTCAGAAGATAAAATCATGAAACAAAAATTAAAGGATAGCAAGAAGGACAAAGCTGAACATATTATGATTGTTGATTTATTACGCAATGATTTAGGTAAAATATGTGAATATGGGAGTATTAATGTTCAAGAATTATTTTCTATTAAAGATTATCCAACTGTATACCAAATGGTTAGTTGTATCTACGGAGAATTGAGAGAAAAAAATACTTATATAGATATTTTTAAAGCTCTTTGCCCAGGGGGATCAATTACCGGTGCACCAAAAGAGAGTTCTATGAAAATTATAGATTTATTAGAAAATTATAATAGAGGGATGTATACTGGGAATATAGGTTATATTGATTATAATAGCGATATGCATTTTAATATGGCTATTAGAACAATGATAATTAAAAATAATATAGCTCAATATTGTGTAGGAGGAGGGATTGTTTGGGATTCATGCGCAGAAGAAGAATGGCATGAAGCGCAATTAAAGAGTAAAATTTTAGATAAGTTTATAAGGGGATAATAGTGCAATATTATATTAATGGAAAATTTTTATCATCATCTAAAGCAAATATACCATTTAACGATTCAGGGTTTTTATATGGAGATGGCTTATTTGAGACAATGCGGTTTGATGATAAAAATATTTTTTCATATGAAAAACATATTAAAAGGTTATTTCAAGGCCTAAGTATCATTAATTTAGAAATATCAGAAACAAAAGAGTCTCTATTAAATCTTTTAAACAAAGTTATCCACATAAATAATTTAGAATCTGGTATAATTCGATTAATGATTACACGTGGAGATTCTAATAAAACATCTCCTGTATTTAATATGCCATGTATATATATAAGTATTAAACCATTCTATGCAATTCCTGGGAAACCTGTTAAAGTTGTTTATCTAGATGAAACAAATTATCCTATTATTCGATTTACTCCTGCGATTAAATCAATGAATTATATAGGCAATATGCTTTCAAAGAGAGATTGTGAAAAACAAGGTGGTTATGAGCCTGTTTTCTATAATAAAGATAAAATTATTACAGAGTGTGCAATTAGAAATATATTTTTTATTAAAAATAAGGTCTTATATACCCCCACTCTAGAGTTAGGAATTTTATCAGGGGTGATGAGAGAAACAGTCTTAAATATAGCAGATAGCCTAGATATTGCAATTAAAGAAACATATATTCATTATAATGATATTAATACCATGGATGAGGCATTTATTTCATCAACAGGAATTGGATTATTAGCCTGCTACTGGGATGTTTGGAAATCAAAATATCACTATACAAATTTAATTAAAAAAGAGCTATTTAAAAGGATTAAAAATAGTTAATTTATTGACATGAAACTACCTCTACTGACTACCGAAACAATGTCTGTTAAAGGCAAAAATTTATTGGATAAAATTAAGACTGATTTTATTGGTCTTGATACAGAGTATAAGACTGTAGATGGGAAGGTTTCAAAAAGAATTTATTTGGATACAACTGCATCATCTTTAATGATGGGGGTAGCGCATAGGGCATCTAATGAGTTTTTAAAGCATTATTCTAACACACATTCATTATTACATTTTAGTGCTAAAATTTCTACCAAAACATATAATTGGATTCATGATAGAATTTTAGAATTTGTTCATGCAGATTCTGATGAATTTACATGTTTTTTTATGGGCAGTGGTGTAACTGCAGGAATGAATCGCATAGCAAAAACATTTAATAGATTAAGACCAGAAAAAGATATGGTTTTAGTATCTATTATGGAACATCATTCTAATGATTTGCCCCATAGAAAGCATGGAGGAAAAGTAATGCATATACCAATTAGTAGTGCTAATACTAATATGGGTGGTATTGATATGGATATATTTGAAAAATATTTGATACAATTTCAAGATAGAATTAATTATGTATCCATTACAGGGTTAAGCAATGTTACAGGTATTATTAATCCTATTAATAAAATAGCTCAATTAGCACATAAGTATGGAGCCTATGTTATCGTTGATGCAGCACAGATGGCTGCTCATGTGCCAATTTATATGAGCGGTTTTGAAGATAAAAGTATGGAAATTGATGCACTACTATTTTCCGGCCATAAGACATATGCCCCAGGATCTCCTGGAGTTATTGTAGCACGAAAATCATTTATGTCTGCTGTTGAGCCTGAGGAAGTTGGAGGGGGTATGGTAGATAAAGTATTTCCAGATAATTATTTTGTTTCAAAAAACTTCCCTGATAGAGAAGAAGCAGGAACTCCTAATATTCTAGGTGCTATTACACTGGGGTCAGCAATTCATGTGTTAGATAGTATTGGTATGGAGATTATATTAAAGAAAGATTTGGAACTTACTAATTATGCTATTAAAGAAATGAAAAAGTATCAAGATATATTTATATATGGTAATACAGACTCTGATGATTATCAGCGAGCGGGGACCATTTCTTTCAATATAGAAGGGATGGACCATGGTTTGGTTGCAGCTATTTTAAATGATTATTTTAATATTGCTGTTAGAAATGAATGTTTTTGTGCTCACCC
>CAYOTG010000035.1:0-7487 GCA_964406825.1 uncultured bacterium | reverse complement strand
CATGATCAAAAAATTCTGAATAAAAAAAGTATAGCTTATTCTATGGGAGGAGATAATGATAATGGAGATAATCTATCTGATAGAGGTATTGAAATATTAGAATCAGTTATTCCTGATAATGTTGTTTTTGTTAATGAACTTAATCTATTAGATAATATTGAAACAAAATCAACTCTTTTTAAAAAAACAAGTAATAATTATAGTATGTACGTTAATATTGGAGGAGGAGCTTCATCTTTAGGTTCTGGTAATGATAAGGATACTCTTCAGGTTGGTTTAATCAATTTATTAGATGTTCAAGATTTAGAATTTGATGGTTTTGAAAATTCTATTGCATATGATTTTTTAAATCCAGGGAATGAAGGAGAGGCAATTCCTATGCTTAATATTAAAAATATAACTAAATTAGTCCCTGAATCTTATAAAATAGAATTTTTCAATGGGAATATGGATATAGCTAAGGGTTCTTTATTTTACAAGTATGATTCGTATAATCCTATTGTCATTTTATTATGTTTATTTTTATCCTTAGGGATGATTATTTCTATAGGAATTTTTAGTCATTTACAAATTAAAAAAAGAATGGAGACGCATGAAGTTGATTCAATTATATAGGCTATTTATCTCAATTATTATTCTAGTATCTTTTATATATCCTAAAGTTATTAAACCTTCTGGAAAAGAAAGTATGTTGAAGTTAGTCGTTAATACTGATGAAGGTAATAAAATAAGACCATATTATTTAATTGATAGAGATGGTTTAGTGTATTCAGATTTCAAAGGATTTGAAATTGGAGATAAAATAGGTTTTCAAATTATGTCAAGAACACATATGGCTTCCAATAGTAATAGCAGTAAAAAATATCAATTTGAATTAGTTATTATGGATGGTAACAAAGAATTGTTTCGTAGAGACCTAAACTATAAAAAGAAACCTACAAATGTTACTTCCCCAGAAAAAAAAGGTTTTAACTTTACTCATGCAGGATATTGGTTTGAAGATATTAGAATGACAAAAAATTTAAAAATTTTTTTAAAATCAAAAATAAAGGGTCAGAAAATATATGTTAGATTGCTAGCTCATGAAAAACATGAGCTTAAAAAATCGGATTCTTTTTTAAGGCCTATTGATTTACAAAAAAATCTTACAGTGGAATATTTAAAGGATGATAAAGAGACCAAATCAAAAGGTTGGTTTTTAGTTGATCAAAATAATAAACAAGAATTTATACTTCCATCAAATTCATTAGTAAGAGTCTTTTGTAGATCAATCATAGATGATAATAATACTTCAAATTATACTATAAAAGTTTATGAGAATGGACAATGGCTTGCTAATTATATGTTCGATGAGGTTCTAACTGAAAGCCATGCAAAAGTTATTACGGATTTTAAAAAAATAAAAAATATTTCACTGAGTAAAACAAGATCTTTTTATTTGAGTGTGCCTCATATTGAAGATACAGATTATTCTTATTATAATTTTGTTATACCAGATACAGCTTATGAGAATGAAAAGATATTAATTAAAATTGTTGAATATGAAAAATCTGATAAATAAATCTTTCTTATTTATATTATTTATATTTTCAATTTTGCTTCCACGAGAAGCAATATATAATGCTATATCTTTAAATAGTTCGATAAGTTTTGGATATGACTCAAATCCATTAAGATTATCAAACAATGAAATTGATGAACTTATTTATAGTCCTTATCTATTAGGTGATGCAAGTAATATCCATTCAAGATTTATTCAGTATAATCTTGGATTTAAATTCTCTTCAAGAAAAGGACTGTTATCTAAAATTTTTAATGATAAAAAAACAATATTTGATTTTGTATTATCTGATAAAACTCATTTTGAAAATAAGAAAAAATCAAGTTTTAATGTATCCTTTAAGATTGATCAACAGCTAGGTAATTATCGCCATATATATTTCAATTATTTCATAATGCCTGATTATTATTTAAGAGAGTATCAAGATGGTGATTTAATTATAGATTTTTCAGATATTGAAGATAACCTATCATCAGTTAGATTTAATATTGAAAAAATAAGTTTAGCATATCAACAACCTATTAAAAGAAAAGTATCTAAATTGAAAGTTGGATTATTATATGAGAGACAGCTTTTTGATAAATATTTTACGGAGTTCGATTTAAATATCAGGGGTGTATTTTCACAAGTAAATTTTAATGTTGGTGGTGATAAAAATCGTTTAATGTTTTATTATAGTTATCAGGATGCTGACAATTTCAGATATCAAGATGGAAATCAATCGACATCTGATATGGATAGAAGCTATATACAGAAAAGGATTAAGTTTAGTATTATAAAAGTATTAAACTCCAATGAATCTTCTGGTTTTGTTGTAGACTCATATTATAGAAATAATAGCTCAACTATATTTAGTGATGAATTGCATTATATGCGCAACCATAATGATATAACATCTACGTTATGGTATAAATTTGGTAAACATAAAATTAAGTTTTCTTGTAGAGATAGAAAAACCTCATCTCCTGAAGAATGGGTAAGTGAATTAAAAACATTTAAGAGATATATATTAACATATACATTTACACTGGATAAAATAAAATTATAAATTTTAAAAAAATATTATTAATTACTTCTCTATTATTAGTTGGTTGTGATAATAGTAATAGTCCTTTTAATGACTCTGAATCTTATGAATTAGATGTCATGCAAATAGGGAAGGTACAAGATTTAGATATTTTTGGTGATACTTTATTTGTTGCTACAAAATACCAAGGTGTCTATATATATGAAATTATTTATGACAATCAGGGTATTTATGATTCCCTACAAGTGCTATATGAGAATCAAGAGTGGGCAGTAGGTAAGGATATAGAGCGTATATACTATTCAAGTACTGATCAATTATTATTTGCTATTGATTATAATAATAATACCTACTTGGGTTATACCAAATTTCTTTTAAATGATGAAGAAGATTATGATGATTTAATCCAAAATTCATGTGGCCCAGATGCAAATTCAAGGAGATTCTTTATAAATACTTCAAATACAAACCCTGAAATTTATGTGCTATATAAATGTTTTGAGACATCAAGTCAATGTGTAGGAGATCCATATTCTTATGTAAGTTCTACAACATTTTCACCTTTAGGAGGAAGTTTGTATGAAGAATTTTCTCTGTTTGGAGATTTTTCAGTTTCAACTAATTGTGGTGACTATGGAGTTGATGATTTGAACGTTGATACAAATGATATGTATTTTAATAACGATCAATTTTTTATTGCAAATTCTTATGAAAATATCAATTCGTTCGAGATTTATGAGAAAACTGGTGAACTGGTTGATTCTTATGAAGTAGATTCTGAAGTAAAATCTATTTATTCCATAAATAATTATGTCTTGGCTGGCACAGAAAATGGATGTTACATAACGTTACTAGAAGGTGGTGGTATATCTGACAATGAAGATTCTAAATTATTGATAGCTGAAGGGTACACTGTTTATGATATACATTTTAATGAAAATAAATTGATTTTATCAACAGGTATTGGGGGTATCATAGTTTATGATTGGGATGGAAATTCAATGGATATAAATGAAAATCTGAGAATATATTCATCCTATGCTTATACAGCTAGAATTATTGATAATGTATATTTTGTTGCAACTAGAGATGGTTTGGAAATTTATAATATAGAGGAATAATATGAAAAATAATTTTTTACTATTAATAATATTTACTTTAGTCTTTGCACAATATGATTGGCAGGATAATGGTGTATCTGTTCGTCAAGGTATTCATATTGAATGGCAGAGAACAGGCGATAACGGTAACGATGGAGAAATGATTTTTGCATGGTCAGATACTAGGTATGGCGGTAGAGATATATATGCTCAAAAAGTAGATGTGAATGGTAACCCTATGTGGGGATCTGAAGGGTCTCCAGTGGTACTTGGACCAGGACGTCAAGAAGATCCCATATTAATTACTGATGGTAATGGAGGCGCATATATTATTTGGGTTGATTATAGAGATGAACCTGATTATGGTGATATATATGCTCAGCATATTCAGTCAGATGGTTCAATATCCTGGGATGCTTCTGGTGTCGTATTAACAAACGTTCTAGGCAAGCAGGTGTCTCCAAATGCGGCATCTGATGGTATAGGTGGAGTATTTGTTATTTGGAATGATTTGTCTGTTAGTACATTGGGTCATACTTATGGTACTCATTTAACAACAGATGTTAATGATATTATTGCTCCTGGTACGGGAGTTCCTATTATTGCAAATGATTCAGACCATGCTGGAGTTAGTATTGAGAGAGCCGCAAATGGTAGTGCTGTATTGGTTTGGGCTGATGATAGAAACGTAGATGTAACAGACTCTGGTATCGATGTATTTACACAGCGAATAGATACCAGTTGTAATACTCTATGGTCTACGCCAGAAGAAGGTGGCATTCCACTTTGTACAGCTTCTGGTTCTCAAGAATATGTAAAAGTAACTTATTATAGTCAAACAGCATCTGTGG
Organism: uncultured bacterium; assembly: GCA_964406825.1. Taxonomy (GTDB): domain Bacteria; phylum Fidelibacterota; class Marinisomatia; order SCGC-AAA003-L08; family D37C17. The sequence goes on along the minus strand of CAYOTG010000035.1, from coordinate 2,948 downwards.
TTGTTTGGGAAGATAAAAGATACAATGAAAATTTAGGTGATATTTTTATTCAATATATAGATATGGATGGAAATGTTTTACTTGATCCAGAAGGCATAGCTTTATGTGATCATGGAGCTAATCAAATTAAACCTCGTGTAAAGGCTGATGAAGATGGTGCATATGTAGTTTGGGAAGATTCTAGAAATGGTCCTGCTGATATTTTTATGCAAAAACATGTTCTAGGTCAAGGGTCACAGTTTGTAGAAAATGGTTTAGGTGTTTGTACTGCTCCTAATACCCAAGACCAGCCTAGGCTTACATCTGATGGAAACGGTGGTACATATGTAGTATGGATGGATGAAAGATATGCTCCGTTCCCTGAAACAGAAATTTTTATGCAACATATTGATGCTCTTGGAAATATATCATTTGAAGATAATGGAGCACCTGTTTGTGATGCTCCTGGGTTTCAGTTTAATCCGCTTGTAAGAAATGATGGTAATGGTAATGTGTTTGCACTTTGGGGTGATATGAGATCAGGAAGTATAGGTCTTTATGTCCAGCATTTATCTCCATCTAGTGGTATATCTTTAGAAGAAGAAGGTGTTGAATTGTATTTTGGTATTGATGGTAATGGTCTTAGTGCTAAATCGTTATATCTTGGTAATAATGAATCATTAGTTTATTGGGAAGATCGCAGATTGGGTGTTATAGCAGATTTAACATATGGCCAAAAAATTTATAATGGTTGGCAAAATATCGTAGAGCCTAATGGAGCTAAATTATGTGATAATCCTTATCAAGTATATCCTGAAGCAGAATTAGGTAATCTTAGTGGAGATATATTTTTGGGTTTTGGGCAAGCTTATGGTGATATAGCTTTGCATTACCAGCCACTTAATAATAATATGGAAATGATAGGTGGTACTGATCAAGGTTTTCCTGTATACGAATCATTTACACCACAAAACAATTTCGATTTGACTATAACTGAAAATGGAAATATTTATTTTGCTTTTTCTGATCAACGGAATTTTATTGACAGTGATATTTATTTACAGAAGTATAATCAGTTTTCAGGTGTATTTTCAGAGCCTGCTTTAATAGTAGATAACTTTTTTGTAGATGATAATGTGAAATTTATTGAATCTAATAATGAGGATGGCTGTTTTATAACATATGATAGTGGAGATTTTAGTGGTACAAGAGCTTATGCACAATCCACAGATTCAGATGGAAATGTTCTCTCAGCATTCATGGGTGGTTTGAGACTATCTACAGATGAGAATGATCAATTTATTAAAGGCTTGGTTAAAACACCGACAGGTTATTTTGTGCTATGGAAAGATCAGCGTTCAGGATCATCAGACCTTTATGGTCAAATGGTTTCTTATGATGGTACAATATTAGGTCCTGGTGATGGATTAGCCATTACTACTGCTGATAATGACCAGCAAGATCCATCTATGACATATAATTCAGTAACTCAAGAAATTATGGTTTGTTGGGAAGATTTTAGAAATGGACTTGATTTTGATGTTTATTGTATAGCAGTAGATGAAAATAATTTGACTCTTAGTCAAGAAGTTGATCTATGTACTTATGATGGTAATCAAAAATCACCAAATGTTTTTGCAACATTAGATGGTTCTTATTTATTTGCTTGGGAAGATTCAAGAGGAAGTGTTACTTCTAATATATATTTTCAAGAAATGAGTAATGGTAGTTTTGTGCATAATGTTAATGGTATTGTTCTTTGTGATGCTGATTTTAATCAATTTGATCCTCGAATTGATTTATATGATGAAACATCTAATTCATATATGATATATTGGGATGATTTAAGGAGCTCTGGTAAAGAAGATTTAACAAATATATATGTTCAGTCTATAACGATTGATGGTAGTAACGTTCTACTTGGTGATTTAAATTTTGATGGTGTTCTTAATGTTATAGATGTTGTTAGTCTTGTAAATGGTATATTAGGTCTTGGTTTTACTGGTGATCAAGCAATTGCTGCAGATATGAATCAAGATGGAACAATTAACGTTATTGATATTGTATCATTGGTTAATATAATACTATCATAAAGGTACTGAAATGTTAAGGCTTAGTAGCAGCTGTATCATATTGTTTTTTTCATTGATATTATCTCAATCAGAACTATCTGATCGTTATACAACTCCACAGGAAATAGAAGATCAACTTAATGCTTGGTATGATGAGTTTGGTTCTAATGAGGATCCATATACTTTTTATCCTGGTGATGAAGGTATAATTTATCATCATGAAATAATAGGCTATTCAGGTGTAGAAAATCTTCCAATTTGGGCTGTTAAGCTTACTATGAATGCTGATCTTAATGAAGATAAACCAAGAGCATTGATTTTAGGCCAGTGTCATGCAGAAGAAATATATGGTGTTGAAATAGCAATGGATTTAATTAAATGGATGCTATATCCTATGGATCATCCCGCTCATATACAGTCTATTCTTGCTGTTATGACTAATGCTGAAATTTGGATTGTTCCTACTTATAACCCAGAAGGTTTATCTGTTGTTCATGGTTGGTATGATGGCTTAAATGAGTTTAATCAAGATGTTTATTATAGAAAAAATAAATATGATGCTAACAATAATGGTATCTTTGATTTTGTTGTAGGTATTGGTAATGATTATGATGGTGTTGATTTGAATAGAAATTATGATTTTAATTGGATTTTTGGTGATGAAATAAATTCTACTGATTCAGGGTGTGGTGCTAATCCATCATATATTGCAAATTATGATTACTATAGAGGACCGGATCCTTTTTCAGAGCAAGAAGTTATAGCCATACGAGATTTTGTTTTGAGTAAAGATTTTCTGCTATCAATTGCTTATCATAGTTCTAGATCAGGCTGTGTTGCAGAAAAAGTTATTTATCCATGGGAATGGGATGTAAATAAAAAATCTCCAGATTTTGA
>CAYOTG010000034.1:0-7828 GCA_964406825.1 uncultured bacterium | reverse complement strand
TTCAAGATTTACCATTGTATTGGACTGGTGGTAATTTTATGACAGATGGGTATGGTATGGGATTTTCTACAGAGTTAATGGTTAATGAAAACAATATGAATGATGATGAATTCATAAATATTGTTGAAGAATATTTAAATATTGATAGCTATTATATATTTGATAATCCAAATGAAGAAAGTATCCAGCATATTGATTGTTTAGCAAAATTAGTTGATTCTGAAACAATTATTATCAAGCAGGTCCCAGAATCAAGTCCTGAGTATGATTGTATGGAAGATTTTGCTAATTCATTTTATGAACTAAATACTTTTTATGGTAGGGCATTTAATATTCATCGTATTTATTGCCCAGAAATCAATGCTGGCCCATGGGAGGTAAATCCTGTAGCAGCATACACTAATTCATTAATATTAAATAGTAAAGTTCTAGTCCCTCAATATGGTATTCCTGAAGACATACAAGCCTTGCAGACTTACCAGGATGCAATGCCTGGTTATGATGTGATTGGGTTTAATCATGCTATTGGTAATCCATGGTATTCAGAAGATGCTCTACACTGTAGAACGATAGGAGTATTTAATCCTGATATGATACATATATCACATAAATCTATTAGAGATGAAGAGCTTATTAATAATGAAATGATTTATATTGAGGTAGAGATTATTGATTATAGTAATTCTGATACAAATTTACAATCTGTTATACTACATTGGAAATATAGCGCTGAAGATGGACCCTTTGGAGAAGTTGCTTTAAACCTTGAGTTAAATAATATATATATAGGGACATTTCCTGTCCTGAATTCAAACTCATTAATAGAGTATTTTATTACAGCAACAAATATTACAGGTGATATTGTCTCACATCCTAATGCAGGATGGCATGTTTTTAATACTTTGGAAGCTACATTGGGCGATATTAATGGTGATAATTCTATAAATATACAAGATATAGTCTTGCTCATTAATTTAGTATTAAATAATGGGTATGATATTCTCGCAGATTTAAATTCAGATGGTATACTCGATGTGCTAGATATTGTCCAACTTGTAAATATAGTTTTAAACTAATATGAATATATATATATATATTAGTTTCTGTCTTTCACTTTTTAATTTTATTTATTCTCAATGCGATCAATGTGAAGTTATTTGGATGGATGATTATTGGGGAGAGCAATGCTGTGATGTCGCTTGGAATCAATGGGGATTTGATTGTGGATATATGGAAAGTGAATATGGATGGGATTGCACGGGATGTGCTTGTCCATATGATGATAATTCTGAATGTGGTGATGAAAATTGTACAGCAGATGAATCTATTGAAGATTGTCCATCAGATTGTACAGCTAACGGTTGTAATACAAGTAATCAGGTAGATGATTGTTTTGATGATGATTGTTGTCCAATATCTTGGATTGGAGATGGATATCCTGATTGTGAGGAACCTAATAATTTTGGTTGTGATTTATCATGTTATGATAATGACGGTGGGGATTGTGGAGAAACTCTTGGTGATATTAATGGTGATGGAATTTTAGATATTTTAGATATCGTGCTGATGATTAATATGATAATCAATAATGAATACAGTGTGATAGCAGATGTTAATGAAGATGAATCTGTTAATATTTTAGATGTTATTATAATGATAAATATTCTAGTTGGCGGTCTCCCTAGATAAATATAACTTATTTAGATATAAAATTTAAAAGCTTCTTTTATAGAGAATTTTTTGTTTGTATATTTTTAATTATGAATTTTAAACTCAGAACGATTATAATTTTATTTTCACTAATTACTTTTTCATGGAGTCAAGATTGTTGTGAAGAAGCAGAGATAGCCGAATATAACTGCGGTGGTCTTGGTTGCTATATTCCACAATGTACTAGTAATAATACTGGAGGTTCTACAGATTGTGAATGGGAACCTATGCAATGTTGGAGCTCTACAGGTTATTGTTGGTGTGTTGATGAGAATGGAGAAGAAATTGAAGGTACTAGTATGCCTTCATGGCAAGGATATCCTGATTGCGAAGAATTTAATAATTGTGAAGCAGGATATATTGATATTAATGGTCTATGTTTCCATAATGGTGACCTTAGTGTTTTGCAGAAAATGATTGATAATAGTTATACAAGCGATATTGATTTAGGCTGTGGAGGTGATAGTTTGTATTGTGGCTCCCCAAATCCACAAATGGATTCTCCAGATGATTCATGGTTTTGGAATATAATTGATAGCACAAATTATTTTTTTGCTAATGGAAATGGTATAGTTGAACCTTTGGAACTTGGCCTTCAAGAATGGAATGATGGTCGATTAACTAGTCTTATGTGTGGAGCATATATTTATTGTCAACTTTCTGGCCCTATTCCGGAAGAGATTAATCATCTAACAGAGATTAACCAATTGAGATTGGAATATAATTATTTAAGTGGGTTTATACCTGAAAATATTTGTGAATTAAGTACAGACCATTCAGACTATTTAGCCTTTGATCTTACGGGAAATCACTTATGCCCTCCATACCCTGAATGTATAGATACTTCTGATTTTTGGTATCAGGATACTTCCTTATGCAGTGAAATTGGCGATTTAAACTTTGATGCTATTATTAATGTTCAGGATATTATAATTCTTATTTCTTTTGTTCTTGATGTAGATTCTTATGATTATCAGGATTTAATTGCTTCAGATATTAATTCAGATGGAATTTTAAATGTTTTAGATGTTATTGTTTTGATTGATATTGTTTTAAATGGTTAGATATTGTTCAATTGGTGAATATCATTTTATATAATTAGTTCTGATGAACAGCTTAGTATAATTCCATAAATTTTAATTATTACATTTTGAAATAAAATTTTACTTCAATACATGGTATATATTCTTTACATTAGGATGTTATGAAAAAGTTATTATTTATATTATTAGTTTCAGGTTTCATATTTAGTGATGAGTACGAATATTCTCTTCAAGATTATAATACAACCTCACCTACTTATGGTTTGGATGTTTGGAACCCAGAGTATACTGACTATATCACACTACATTATTTCTCATCTCAAGGCTGAGCTGGCTGAACGGGTACATTTGGGCAGTTGTCCAATTTTCAAAATGAATTAAGAAATGATGATGGTTATGAAAATGTAGTCATTATTGCGGTTGGGCAATCTAATATAAGTGGTTTTAATAATAATTTTACTGCAAATTCAGATCTTCCCCTTGTAATGGATCAATATCCAGGATTACCTATTAGATCACAATTTTCTCCTTATGGCCAACATAAACAAATAGTGATTCTAGATTATGATGGTAACATGATTGGATATATTACACTGAATAGTGGGGTTAATAATTCAGCTAAGAATTATATAAGAGGTATTCTAGAAGAACATTATCAACAATCTGTTTTAGGAGATGTGAATGGAGATTCTATAGTAAATATACAGGATGTCATATTATTAGTAAGCTCAATTCTTAATGGACAAACAGATGATAGTGGTGATATAAATGTTGATGGTACTGTTAATATATTGGATGTTATTCAGATTGTTAATATTATATTAAATTAACTATATCCATTAGTTATGAATTTATTCATTTCATTACTACTCCTTATTGCATCGTTATTTTCCCAGGAAACAAATTGTTTGATTGAAAATTCTACAAGCAATAGATCACTTTATAATATTGGTGATACGTTATCTATTGATGATCAGAATATGTTATTTTCTGTATGCAATGGGTCTGGTGATTATTCTACTGGTGATTCTTTTTCTTTCTCAGATTTAAGTGGAAAAATTACTCTTATCAGTATGAATGCAACATGGTGACCTGCCTGTTATGATTACATCAGTTTGATGGATGAATTAATTGAAGTTTTAGAAGAATATGAGGATGTTCAATTTTTAGTTAGTCTTGATTACAGCTCTAATGAAGCAGATCTCTATTCTTGTTATGAGTGGGGGAATTTATATACTGAACTTGGAGAATATGATAATAATCCACTCATTCTAGATAGTGATCCTGATCATTATATTTGGAATATGTTTGCTGGTTCTACATATTCAGCATATGCTTTTATTGATCACAATATGGTTCTAAGATATAAATTTGATATGCCAAATTTATATGATTTTCAGTATACATATTTACCAACTCTATTAGATGCTATGTCTGGATGCACTGATTCTAATGCCTGTAATTACGATGTGGGAACTATTTATGATGATGGTTCATGCCAATATGGTGAAGAGTGTGATTATTGTGAAGAAATCATGACCCAGCTTGACTGTATGGCTGTTGAAGGCTGCATGTGGATGGGTAATCATTGTATGGAGTCAGATGATAATTGCATGAGCTATGATAATCAATTTGATTGTATGAATAATAGTGAAGAAGAATGTTATTGGATGGGAGATCATTGCATGGCGGGTTCAAATTGCACAGATCCAATCGCTTATAATTATAATCCAATTGCTGATTTATTAGGTAATGGAGATGATTCATCATGCCAATACTCATCATTTATAAATTTTGGTTGCATATATGAGGATGCAATAAATTATAATGAAAATGCAAATGTAGATGATGGAACATGTGAATATCTTTATGGAGATACTAATAAAGATGGTATTGTTAATGTTTTAGATATTATTGAAATTCTTAATATCATTATAGGTATATTTTGGTAATAGAAAAATTTGAAGGTAAAATAAATGTCATTGGATTCTAAAAGTATTTTAATAGGAATTGTAATTGGTGTATTACTAACTATTATCATTGGGGGTATCCTTAGTGATATCCATATAGAAATTCAAATAGGAAATAAAACAAAAAATAATGAGATTTTATATGAAGAAATTTAATAAAATAATTTTACCATCTATGTTTTTAAGTTTCCTTTTTCCTCATGGAGTTTCTGAATCTACCATAAATGCAATGGCAAATGCAACATTATGGGATTATTTATATTTTGGTGCCGAACATATGGTCACAGGATATGATCACATCTTATTTCTTATTGGTGTTCTTTTTTTCTTAACACGTTATTCTGATATTTTTAAATTTATTACTGCTTTTACAATTGCTCATTGTATAACTCTTGTTTTTGCTACTTATTTTGGTATTACTGCTAATGCTTATTTAATTGATGCTGTTATTGCATTTAGTGTTATTTATAAGGGTTTTGAAAATTTGAATGGTTTTAAAAAATGGTTTTCTATAGATGCACCTAATTTAATCCTCATGGTTTTTATATTTGGTTTAATACATGGTTTTGGTTTGTCAACAAAATTACAAGAGATAGCTATCGAGCATGATATAGCTTTAAGTCTAACTCAAATACTATCATTTAATGTTGGTGTAGAATTAGGTCAGATTATAGTTCTTTTAATGATATTCCCATTGCTCTCAATGGTTAGAGGGAAATTTTTCAATCAAGTTTCAAAATTTTCTAATTGGGGATTAGTAATTGCTGGTACATTTTTATTGATTTATCAGCTTAATAGTTATTTTACAATGCATGATGATCACCATCACCATATTGAACCAAAAGTTGAATCAAAAGATCATCACCATCATCATTAATAAAGGAGTTTTAAAATGAATAAGACAAAATTATTTGCAATTATTCCTGGTATTATTGCTTTAGTAGTAGGATTTATTGCTATAGCTTTTTTTATAATAAAATTATTATGGGCGTGGACTATACCTGAATTATTTCCTGGAGCTGTAGAGCAAGGTTTAGTAGCTTCTGAAATTTCATGGTTTACTTCTTTTAAATTAGCTTTATTTTTTGGAATATTAAGTGGTGCTTCTGCTAAATTTAGAAGTAACTCATCATCCAATTCTAATTGAAATGAAGCCTCTTGATTTAATAAAACATGCAATTAAAGCTCAGTGTAATTCTGAATCAAAATACAGTAATTATCCTGTTGGATGTGCACTTTTATCTTCTGATGATAAAATCATATATGGATGTAATATAGAATCAGCTGTATATCCTAGCACATTATGTGCTGAACGGATTGCTATCTACTCAGCACTATCACAGGGATTTAAAAAATTTAAAGCTATCGCAATTGTATCCAATACTGGTGCTAGGCCATGTGGAGCATGTAGACAAATAATGTATGAATATTTGGGCGATATCCCTATTTTCATATCTGATTCTACAGGAAAGGATTATCTCCAACATTCTATTGATGAATTATTACCTTATCCCTTTGATTTATAAAAGTTTATGAAGAAAAAAATAATTATAATTATTCTACTCTCATTGTTGTCTTCTCAAGATATACGTTATCTTGATGAAGTCTTTGATGAAGTAGAAAAAACTGAAGATGTTATTTATGGTAATGCGCCTGATTTACCATTCATATTTTTATTTGAATGGAATACTCAAGATATTGATTTAGGAATGGATATATATGAACCTATAGGTGATACACTGACAAATAGACCTGTAATTATTTTTCTTCATTCAGGATCATTTTTTTCAGGAAGCAATGAGGCAGATGATATGGTTGATTTATCGATTGCATCTGCAAAGAGAGGTTATGTTGCGGTAAGTATGGAATATAGACTTGGTTTAAATATATTAAGTACATATAGTGGTGAAAGAGCTGTTTATAGAGGAGTTCAGGATGCAAGTGCAGCCATACGATATTTACGAGAGTTTCATGAAGAATATAATATTGATCCAGATAAAATTTTTATTTGGGGTTCAAGTGCAGGTTCTTTTATTGGTTTACACTTGGCTTATTCTCAGGAAGAGGAAAGGCCTGAATCAACATTCGGTGGTGGCAATGACCCAGATTTAGGATGCATTGACTGTTCAGGTAATACATATTCTCATTATAGTAGACCTAATGCATTAGTAAGTTGTTGGGGAGCTATAGGTGGTTTAGATTGGATAGATATTGAAGATAATATTCCAACATTAATGTTTCATGGAGATTTAGATCTTATTGTTCCTATTGGATCGGGTTTTCCATTTACGGTTAATATTACACTACCTGTAGTTTATGGGTCTTCATTAATCCATGATAGATTAAATGAGCTTGGTATTGAAAACCAACTTTATGTAGGGGAGAATGAACTTCATGAGTATTGGGGAACCTTAAATGGAAATTGGTTTGGTGGTCCAAATGGGAATTATACACAGATTAAAAATGATGCTTATAATTTTTTATATAATCAATTAACTGTTTCTGGATTAGGAGATGTTAACCAAGATAATAATATAGATGTATTAGATGTTGTGCAATCTGTTAATCTAATATTAAGTGATGGGTATAATCAATTAGCAGATATGGATAATAATGGAATTATTAATATATTGGATATAGTCCAATTAATAGATTTAATTTTATGAATTTTTTTTTAAAAAAAATTATACCAAGTGTTTTAATTTGTGCATTATTCCCTGTCAATTTAATCGTAGAACCTTATTTACAAAATGCAACTCCTAATTCAATGTGTGTACTATGGGAAACTGATTCAGATTCTCAGACTATTGTTGAATGGGGTATCTCTCCATTTTTAACAGAGTCAACTACGGGCATCTCATTTTCAAATTATGGAAATTCAAAAATACATACTGTAGAACTTGTTAATTTAAATCCAGATACTCGATATTATTATAGGACTGTTATTGGGAACTATGAATCATATTCTGAATTACATAATTTTATTACTCCGCCAGAACCATCATCAGAGGCATCATTTAAAATTATTGCAATGAGCGATATGCAACGAGATAGTTCTAACCCTAATAAATTTGATGAGATAATTCATGATGGGGTTATTGATTA
>CAYOTG010000033.1:0-8022 GCA_964406825.1 uncultured bacterium | reverse complement strand
CAGGAAGAGGACGAGGTACTAGCTTTGTTTCTTCTGTTCATATGCCAGGTTCTGATGAACAAAAAAAAGAATGGGAAGAAAAATATAATTGGAAAAAAATGCATCATTGGTTACAGCCTATGCTTCCAACTAAGTATACTCAAGCAAGTTGTTTTAAATGTCATGAATCACAACCTATATTAGAAGGAGGTGATAAACTAGCATTAGGTTTAATGTTAATAGATAAGTCTGGATGTAATAATTGTCATCATATTGAATCTTATGAATCTGTAAGAAAGGGTGGACCTCCATTGACTCATTTGAATGAGAAAGTTAATAAAGAATGGGTTATGAAATGGATTAAAGATCCTCAGAGTTTTAGATATAATACCTGGATGCCTCATTTCTTTAATCAACCCAATAATTCTGATGAAGAATCAGTTGATAGAAATAATGCAGAAATCTATGCGATGGCTCAATATTTTTATCCTGATGGTGATAAAAAAACAAATGATAATTCTAATAAATATATTGGGGATACAGAGAATGGTGAAAAATTATTTAATTCTGTTGGCTGCAGGGGATGTCATGTTGTTGAAGAAGAAACTACTACATTATCCAATATAGATGTTGAGTATGAAATGCATTTATCAAAATATGGTTATGAGCCAGATACCTCAGGTACTGGATATGAAAAAATGGATAGATATACATTACTTAAGTATCAGGGGCCTAATTTAATTGGTCTTGGTTCAAAAACAGATGCAAAATGGATTTATAATTGGATTAAAAACCCAGAAGATTATTGGCCTGATACTAAAATGCCTAATTTAAGATTAAGTGATGAGGAATCACGTGATATAACAGCCTATTTATTATCGTTTGCAAATAAAGATTTTGAAAGTATTAATCCAGTTAAAAGAGATGAAGATGAACTTAAAAATATAGCAAGACGATGGTTGGCTAAATCTTATCCTGAAATAGAACTTGATGATAAATTGCAAGCTATGAATGAATCTGAAATAGAAAATTATGTTGCTCAAAAAAGTATTAATTATTATGGATGTTATAATTGTCATACAATAGATGGTTTCGAAAAAGGTAAGCCCATAGGGGTTGAATTAACAATGGAGGGCTCAAAACCATTAGATAAGTTAGATTTTGGCCATATCCATGATATAGGACATACTAATTATGCATGGTTTGAACAAAAATTAGCAAATCCTAGAATATTTGACACACATAAAATTGTAGCAGATGAAGATAAAACTAGAATGCCTAATTTTTATTTTAAACCTGAAGAAATAGAAGCTATTGTAACTGCTGTATTAGGATTTACAAGCAATAAAGTATCAGACAGTAAAATTACATATAATTTAGTTGAAGATAAAACAGTCTTTGAAGGATATGATCTTATCAATAAATATAATTGCCAAGGTTGTCATATTATTGATGGGTTTGGTGGGCAAATTTCAGAAGTAATAGGTAGTTTGGAATACTCTCCTCCAAATCTAAATACACAAGGTTCAAAGACACAGCCTGAATGGTTATTTGAATTCTTTAATAATCCATCGATAATAAGACCCAATTTACAGGTGAAAATGCCTTCTTTTGACTTCACTGATTCACAATGGAATTCAATAATTAAAGCATTTCAACATATGGATCAGAGAAATCTCTTATTAGAGGATACATTTATTGTTGATAAGGGCTCATCTAAGTTCAAAGCTGGACATAAATTGCATGAGTTAGGTGCATGTAATAATTGCCATTTTTATGGTGAAATATTTCCAACACAAGGTGCTCAGACTTGGGCTCCAAATTTAGCAATGACAAAAAATCGTTTAAGGCCTGATTGGATTGTTAGATGGCTTGATAATCCTGCTGATATCATGCCTGGTACAAAAATGCCTGCTCCATATATTCCAGATTCTATAGTATTATCTCTTGATAATGCCCTTAATAAATGGGGGGAATATATGATTAATGCTAATAGAGAAGAAATGCTTGAAGCATTACGAAATTATACTTATGCAATTGAAGGCAAGGAGGATATATCCAAACTTATTAAAGCGTATTTTGATTCCACTGGTTATGATTTTGATTTAGAGGAAGAAGATGATTTTGACGATGAAGAATGGTAATAATTGTTCTAAATATATTTTAAAATGAATAATAAAAAAAATGATATAATGGCTCTGTCGAATAATGGTGTAGGAGTTATTAAAGCAGCGGCACCTCTTAGTGGAATTTTAGGAACACTTAGTGATATTTTTTCTCCCATTGCTCCTTTTGCACCAATCTTATTTTTTATTTCTATTATATCATTTATTTACTTTTATTTTCTAAAAGTAAGACCTAGGATTAAAGATGAAAAGAGTATTAATTCAGAGGTTTATTTAGAAAAATCTGCTAAGATAGCAGGCTTCTCTTTAATTACAGCAGTTATTATGGCTGTATTTTGGGGTATTTCTTCCCAGTATCCTAATGAAGGGTTTATGGCTGGTAATTTTGAAAGTGTGAAAAACTTTCAAGAGCAAATGCTAGATTAAGCTATAGAAAAAGAGAATAAACAAGTTTTAGAATCTGGCATAGAAAGAAAAACAATAGCTGTTCTTTATTTTGATAATGGTAATAATAATGAAGATTTAAACCCTTTAAGGAAGGGGCTGGCAGATATGCTGATATCTGATCTTTCAAGACTTAAAATGTTAAGAGTTGTAGAGAGAGATAAATTAGAAGAAATTTTAAAAGAAATCAGCCTTACAAACTCTACTGGATTTGATATGGAAAATCAACAAAGAATAGGCAAGCTTCTCGGTGCAGAATTAATGCTATTTGGTAGCTATTTTGAGTTATTAGGTACTTTTCGTATTGATGCTAGAATTATTAAAACTGAAACAGGTGAAGTATTTAAATCTAAAGGTGTTAATGGAAAAACAGAAAATTTTGTTGATTTAGAAAAAGAATTAGTTTTTAAAATAGCGCAAGGCCTTAATGTTACTATTTCAGACAAAGAAGAAGCTATGATTATGGAAGAATCTATAAAATATGAAGCTGCATTAAAATATTCAGAAGGCCTAGTGTTTTATGATAACGGGTATATGCAAGAAGCAATCAATAAATTTGAAGAATCTTTACAACTATCTCCTTCATTTAGTAAAGCAAAAGAAATGATTGACAAATTATCTAATATTTAGTTGCTAATTATGAAATTTTATAAAATTTGATAAATCTTTTTTGAAATCAGAAGGTTTCCAATCAATTCCTTCATAAGCTTTTAATAATGTTTTATTTTTATCTAGTATAATAGTCCTCATGGTATGTCCTATATTATTTTCTTCAACTCCACCAAATGATACATTGGATTGTTTAGTTAATAATATCAAATCATTGTAGTGATTTGTACTTGATAAAAAAGTAATATTCGGATGGTTTGATTCTATAGAATTATATATTAATGATAAAGTTTCTGGAGTATCATAGATATAGTCAAAACTAATTAAGAGAAATTCTATATTTGCATTATTCTTAAATGTATCTGCTAAAAATTGATTTTTTGAAATTATGGCAGGACACATATCAGGTATTGGGCATCTTGAAAAAATATATGATATTATAATAAAATCTTTATTTGAATCATATAATGTATATGTGGTATTATTTAGTTTTGAAAATGTTACATTATTAAATTTTTCACCTGGTTGTTTTACAGAATAAATATCATCTTCCCATAGATATTCATCATCATCATTTGCATTACTTACCCCCAATTTTTTAAAATTTATTGTATAATGTGAATCCTCTGTAATAATAAGAGTAAAGCTGACACTATCCATAATTTCAATTTTATCCATATTAACTTTATTATGAACATTTAAATCCATAATCATAGGTTCCATAAACCCTTCAATCTTATCATGATCTATTGTCATTACTCTATTAGGTATATTTTTATTGATAATAACACCTGTTACTTCATAGCTTGGATTGACCTTACATGAAGTAAAACATAGTATTATTAGAGATAATAAACTTATTGATGCAATATGCACTAGGGGGTTTACTCCTTCTTCTTCTTGTAATTTGCAGGACTATCAAATATAAAATCTGCTATACTAGTACCTTCTTCATTTACAGTGATCTTTATAGTATTTGAAGGTAAATTGAATTTCTTAGCTGGCAAATTTGATAGTTTTTCTTGCCAAAAAACGATTTCATATTCACCTGAAGGAATATTATCTATTTTAAAATATCCATTTTCATCAGTGATTGAAAAATAAGGGTGGTCTGCAACCATAATCCATGTTTGCATCCATGAATGAACATCACATTTAATATAAAATGGAGCTTCCGGAGATAAGAAAGTTTTTTCAATATCCGGTGTACCTGCTGGTTGAGCAGAGTTAAAGTTTTCATTAACTTTAGATTGAGAATTTACATTATGTAAAGTTTGATCACTATTCTTAATAAATACTTTTTGCCCCGTAGTAAGGGCATTGACATGAGGAGTATACCTACAGCCTATTTGGTCTATTGTTACTGTGTCAGATGATAAAGCTCCTTCATATTTTATATCTTTTAGGTATACAATAACATTTTTAAATTGATTGCTTTTATTTAAGATAAAATTTTCTTGTGTAGGCGCTTTTTCATATGATGCACCACAGATAGGATCTGAATCCATCTTCAATGGCTTTGGAGTTTTATTATTCCCTGCATATGAAACTGTTCCTTCAATGCTACCAGCAAATAAATGGAATGAAAGTGATAATAATAGTATGAAAAATCTAAACATAGTTGAAAATCTCCTGAAATTATACCAATAATTTACCAAAATATATGTATCGATAACAACTTTATATATTAAATTTATATATGTTTATTTGCTATGTATTAATGCTTTTGTCTTTTATAGGCATTTTGATTACTGGTCTACAGGGATTTTTTCAATTCAATATATATAATGCTAATCATATAGCATTTGCATTTATTCCAACTATTCTATATATGTTTACTCAAACATTAATTATGTTTTATTTTATTGGTGCGGGTAAAAAAGTAAAGGAAACTATTATTAAACATGATTTGAATAAACAAATCTATCAGGATGTTATTGAAATTAAAAGAAAAATGTTTCCTCCATTAACTTTAAATATGCTATTTGTAGGAACCGCATTTATTCTAGGTGGGGGAGTACATACAGGAGCAGTTAATAAATATTGGCATACAGGATTATTTTTTATTAGTCTTTTGCATTATCTGAAAGTTATAGTAATCCAACATCAGTCTTTTATTAAAAATTCTTATATTTTATCAGAGGTAGGAAAAGATTTAGAAAATAAATTTAATAAATCTTAGGAGAAATTATTTATTATCTAGCGAAGAGTTTAGAATTTATAGGAATAAGTATTATAACGATTGGTTGCTATATTTCGTTTCCTTTTAGAATCAGTTATGAAATTTTTATAATAGGCATAGCTTTTTTTTCAATTGGATTTTTAATAGAAAAGTTTGTTTTGAAGTAGTAAACATTTTTAAATTTAACTAACGACAAATGAAGGCATACGATCACTTAAAATCAGTCCCAGAACTACCAGACAAAATTAATGTCAAAAAAACTCGTCCAAGACAGATTGCTTGGGTGGATGAGGATAATTGTACAGGATGTCAGGCGTGTGTTCCTTTTTGTCCAGTTGATTGTATAGAACCTGTTCCAATTGATAAACATACATTTCCACCAATTCCTCCAGTTCATGTTAGGGATAATGAATGTATAGGTTGTCAAATCTGTGCTCGTGTTTGTACGAAATTAACATGGGATGCTATACGAATGTTAGATACTGATGTTTATGAAGAAAAATTTAATACTAAAATTGATTAAACAATAGGAGAGTTATGAGCGAGAATCATCAAGAAAGTTTTTGGACTAAATATATATTTTCACAAGATCATAAATGGATTGGAATACAATATGGAGTAACAGCTCTATTTTTTATGCTATTTGGTTTTATCCTTATGATAGTTATGCGTTATCAGATGGTACACTCTGGAACAATTTCTCCAGATATGTACAATTCATTTGGTGCTATGCATGGAACCATAATGGTATTTTTAGGGGTTGTTCCTGTTATTGTCGGAGCATATGGGAATTATCTTGTCCCACTACAAATTGGAGCTCCTGATATGGCATTTCCTAAATTAAATATGGCAAGTTATTGGTGCTTTTTTTTAGGAGGCGTTACAATGTTGGCAGGTTTTGCTCTTCCAGGTGGAGCAGCTAATTCTGGATGGACATCATATCCACCACTTGCAGATATAGCAACAACTGGCCAAACAGTGTGGATTTTTGGAATGGTTTTCTTGATAACATCATCCTTACTTGGTTCAATTAATATTATTGTTACAATTGTTCAATTAAGAGCACCAGGTTTAACATGGATGAGATTGCCCTTTTTTGTTTGGGCTCAGCTTGTAACATCTTTTTTATTAGTACTTGCATTTCCACCACTTGAAGCTGCAGGTATTTTTCAATTAATGGATCGTTTAGCTGGGACAAGTTTCTTTTTACCAAGTGGTTTGGTTGTTAGTGGAGAAGTCCTCCAAAATAGTGGTGGTGGTAGTCCTTTATTATGGCAACACTTATTTTGGTTTTTAGCTCATCCAGAAGTTTATGTTCTAATACTTCCCGCTATGGGCATTATTGCAGAAATTATTGCAAATAATATAAGAAAGCCATTATGGGGTTATAGCCTAATGGTTAAGTCAGTTATATTCCTTGGTTTTATGTCATTTATCGTTTGGGCGCATCACATGTTCTTAACGGGTATGGGACAAGGAATGAGCTACTTTTTTGCAATCACTACAATGATTATATCTGTCCCATCTGTTATTCTATTAACCTGTTTTATACTATCACTATGGGGTGGTTCTATACGTTATAATACACCAATGTTATTTGCATTAAGTTTTATTCCAATGTTTGGTATTGGAGGATTAACAGGTCTTCCCCTTGGATTACCTCTTTCTGATATACCTCTTCATGATACTTATTATGTGATAGGTCATTTCCATTATGTTGTTGCACCTGGAACTATTTTTGCAATTTTTGCAGGTATTTATTTTTGGTTTCCAAAAATAACGGGAAAACCTCTAAATGAAGTATTGGGAAAAGTTCATTTTATTTTTTCTTTTATTTTCATGAATTTATTTTTTATGCCAATGTTTTTTCAGGGTTTAGCAGGGATGTCAAGACGTCTTGCAGATGGAGGTATGTCATATGCGCATACACAATCTGTTGTTCATTATAATGATTTTATGATGTATGCCTCTTGGGGATTGGCAATAGCACAATTACCATTTATTATTAATATTATTATGACATTGATTAAAAAAAGAGATGATAATCCGGATCCAAATCCTTGGAGATCAACAACTCTAGAATGGACGGCAGCACCATCACCACCAATAGGTCACGGTAATTTTGAAGAGGCACCTTCAGTTTATAGAGGCCCCTATGAATATAGTGTCCCTGATACTGAAGAAGATTTTATTCCACAAAACAAAAATTAGGAGTATAATAATGCAAATACCATATAATGAAGAATTAAGACCAGATACAGGATTGTATAATGCTAAACTTGGCATTTGGTTATTTTTAGCATCAGAGGTTATGCTTTTTGGTGCTTTGTTCTCAGCATATATTATGTTAAGATCAAGTAATCCTTATTGGTTTGATATTAAAAGTATTCTAAATATTCCATTAGCGACTTTAAATACTGCCCTTTTAATAACATCCAGTGTAACGATGGTTATGTCATGGGTTTCTTTGAAATTAAAAGATCTCAACAAGTTTAAAATGTATTTAGGGTTAACACTTTTATGCTCTTTTGGTTTTTTAATCGTTAAATATTTCGGTAAAGGTTTATACATTTTTTATCATTTCCTTTGGGGAAACATATTTATAACCAAATACATCCGCAACAGCTTTATGTGTAACGCTACCTTTAAAAATGTTTAATCCTTCCAAGAAATTTTGATCTT
>CAYOTG010000032.1:0-8026 GCA_964406825.1 uncultured bacterium | reverse complement strand
GCAGACATAAAATACATCATATATTTTTGTTGTCCCATACCACCTTCCATATTAGCCATAGACATTTTTTGAGTTAAAAACATCGAAACCCCAAGAAGGATGGGCAAAAAAGCAACCTGGTCCCCATAAACAGGAATATAAAAAGGTAAATTGAAAATAGTGTCTGGCAACGAAAGATCTTTAATCCACCAAAAAAATGGAGCCCCTCTAAACTCAATAGTAGACCGAAAAACCATAAACAAAGCGAACAATAAAGGCATTTGTAACAACATGGGGAAGCACCCCCCCAAAGGATTCACACCATTTTCTCTATACATTTTTACCATCTCTGCATTAAGTTTTTGAGAGTCGTTTTTGTATTTTTCCTGCATTTTTTTTAATTGTGGTTGTATTGCTTGCATTTTTTGGGTTGATTCAAAACTCTTTTTAGTTAAAGGTCCCGTTATAAACCTTACAAGAAACGCAAAAAGAATTAAAATAACGCCATAATTTATTCCAAATGAATGGAAAAATTTTAGCAACCATAAAATTCCACGGCTAAACGGTTGAATAATAAACCAACCAAAATTCATAATTCTATCCAAGGTGGTTTCTAATTTATTAATGTTGTCAATATCAAGCGGTCCAAAATAAGTATTTATACTTATATTTTGAGACGGGTTAAGACCAGACATCGTAATCTCATAAACAGGGGAAACTTCTTTATTGGTAAGCTGTTTAGCCCTTCCATCTAAAACGGCAAATCCTACAGGGCTTTCTGGAACCATCGCCATTATAAAATATTTATTACGTATAGCTGCCCAATCTATAGTCCCTGAATACGACCCCTTTTTTTCTAACCTATCATTTAATGAGCCAGGTATAAAAGAGAGGGTTTCAATTTTTTCATTATAAGAAACACTTGCCCCCGAATAAGAAATATCATCATAAAGATTTTTTTCAGTGTTATCTATTCCACTATCCCACATTAAACCATATTTTATAAAGCCACCTCCAGCTTGTTCTACAATATGGTGATTAACAACAAAAGAAGACCCACTTAAAAGAGTTGTTTTTATAATTTCTATATCATCAACAGCTAAACGACAAACCAGCTCTACAAATTCACCGTCCTCTAAAAAGACACTCTCTTGATTTCCCCTGCCATTAAAAGAACAATCAAATGTAGCCAATAAATTTACAGAGCCACTAACACAAGGAGCACACCCCCCAATATTATCAGATAAAAGAGCAACCCCAAGACTATCTACATAAACATCATCCACCCAAGCACCACTATAGCCTTTAAGATTATAATGGGTAAAAGAACCCCCTCCGAAATTAGAAATCTGAGCTGTATACAAAGGGGTCTCAATAACAAACAATTTTTCCAAATTAATTGAATTGTTTATAGGGTCTTGAAGACTTTTCTCGTTTTTTTCTGGCTTTGTTAAATCGTTTTGACTGTCATTTTGTGTAATTAAAATCTCAGAGGTTTCTTTGTTTTCTGAAACAACAGAGAGCTCTGTTTCTTGGGTATAGCCAATCAATTGTAGATAATACGGGGCAAGCAACAAAATAATTAAAACTGCCAGACCAGCACCAAATGTTTTTTTTAGTTCTCCCATAGAATTAGAACTTTTCTTTTATTTTTTTATTTAAAATATCAAAACAATCAGTTAAATCTTGAAATGAAATGTTTTGTTTTAAAGGCTTAACCATTAATCCAATATTTAAATTAGAATATCGTTCTATTAGCTTAGAAAAAAGGACCCTGGCCCGCCTCTTAAAAAGATTGCGACGAGGAGCATTCCCATACTTTCTATTAACCATTAAATATAAATATTCATCATTGGAGAAACCATACGTAAAATGAATACATTTATTACAATTAAAAGATTGAGAAGATTGAATTAAATGTTTAAAACTATATGATGAATTTTGTGTTCTCAAGAACTAACAGAGAGGCTTTTTCTGCCCTTTTTTCTTCTCGCAGCAACAACCTTTTGTCCAGACTTAGAGGACATTCTCTTTTTAAACCCATGCTTGTTTTTTCGTTTTCTGTTGCTTATATGTTTTGTAGTCTTCATAAATTATTCTCCAATATTACGCCAGCTAATTTAATACTTAATTATATAAAATCTTTTAATTTTTTGCTGTTACAGTAGTTTTAATGCCCCCCCGAGGACTAAAATCTCCCTTAACCACTATTTTTTTTGGTTTACAGGCTTTTTTAAAATCATCTAATATTTTATTTGTAACATGTTCATGAAAAACCCCAAAATTTCTAAATTTTACAATATATAGTTTTAGCGACTTAAGCTCAACAATATATTGATCAGGAGTATAGGTAATATAAATGGTCCCAAAGTCTGGCAGGCCCGTTTTGGGGCACACAGCATTAAATTCGGGGATTGCAATATTAATTTCATAGTCTCTATTAGAGTAATCATTGGTTACAATTTCTAAATCAGTATATTGGGGGGAGATATTTTTTTTCACTCGATAAAAAAAGGGGCCGAGGCCCCCTATTAAATATATAATATAAATCCTTTATTTATTTTCCGCGCCTAGGCCTTCTGTTAGGGGCTTTTTTTCTACGCTTATGTCTTCTTTTCCATTTTAAAGAAGCCTCTTCATTCCCAGACCTTTCATCTTGAAGAACCAAGGGCTTATTCTGGTTGTTGGCTCTTTCAAAAAAACTGTCAAAAGAATTAAATTTTCCAGATGACCTTGTAAAGCCAAAAGACAGAACAAGTATTGATAACACTAATATTTTATACATTATATTCATAATACTTTAAACATAAAACCATTTGTTCATAAACAATATAAACATAGAAGTTAATATGCTCAAAGAAAAAAATATTACAAATTGTAACAGGTTTAAACCCTTATAATTTTTTTGATTTGTGTTCTAGGGGCACAATTTGTGAGCATAAAATTTCAGTAGTTTTATGAGATATTTTTTTATCGTCTTCCCAAGACCTTGTTCTCAACATCCCTTCAACTTGAACCAACTGCCCCTTGTATAACGATTCTGAAGCAAATTCTGCTAAAGAGCCCCACACCACAATATGGTGCCACTCCGTATGATCTGTCCAACTACCATCTGTCTTTTTCCATCGCTCATGTGTTGCGATAGAAAAAGAACAGGTTGCCAGCCCTTTTTGAGTGTATCTTCCCTTAGGGTCTGCTCCTAGACGCCCAATTAAAATAACTTTATTTAAACTATAGGTTTGCATTTTTATTTTTTTAATTCTAATTTACTATAATCCCAGCTTATCTGAAAACAACAACCCCCATCAGGCAGGTTAGTAATCTTTAATGTTCCCCCATGAGAAACCATAACCTTTTTACAAATAGAGAGCCCAAGCCCAAATCCTGGTTGTTTAACATTTTTACCACGAATATAGGGATCCGTAATCTTTTGAATTAAATTCTCATCTATTCCAGGACCAAAATCTCGTATAGAAATATTAATAATAGACTCTTTAATAACCTTAGAGCTAATTTCTACAGCCCTTGAAGAGGGTGCATATTTTTCAGCATTATCTAATAAGTTTTTAATTACAATAGCCATTTTAATAACATCACATTTAACAAAAACACCACCAGGCTTTTTACAAACAACGTTCTTGTTTTTTGATAGTTCAATACCCTGATTAATTAATTTTTGAACCTCTATTGTATCAATCTCTAAATTTGTATAAGGCGTAGCCAGTTTATCAGAAATTAATATATTGGTTATTATAGAATCAAGATAATCAACATGTTTATCTATTTTTTGAATTTTTTCTTCAGGAGGAACCATGGCAATTAAAAGCCGTATTTTTGCTAAAGGAGTTTTCAGTTCGTGACTAACATCCGATAATAGCCGCTCTTTTTGTTGCAAGAGTTGTTTTATTTGTTTAATTAAATTGTTAAAATTTTGTGATAATAAAGCAAGCTCATCACTTCCTATCACATTGATTTGAGAATCCAAATCTCCCCCTTTTAGTGCTACAATTCTATTTTGCATTAAACTAATAGGTTGAAGAAATTTCCAAATCACAAGATATAATAACAACATAAATAAAAGAGAAAGGAACATAATAGGTAAAAAAGTAACCCACTCATTTGGATAAACATAATCTACCACCAACAAAACCTGCCATGGAGAATTTTCTACAACAGAGGCTGGATAAACCAGCCCATCAATATATATATCTCCAAAAGAAACCATTTCAGGAAAAGAGACACCGTGGGTTTCAGACAAATACTCAGAATCTTGATAACTTAAATAATCACAAAAAGAAAAAGGGTCCTTAATATTAGACCAATATATTAACTCTTTCTCTTTTTGAATATCCCTAATATAATTATTGTTTTGACATAACGTATCCGCATCTAAACTTAAAATAGCACCAAACAACTTAAGGTTTGTTAATTCCCTTTTAATTTGATTAGTATCAGGGTTATCTCCCCACGACTGAATAAACCGATAATGATAATATGCATCATGTACATCTAAAATATTGTCTTTGTCTGTCACAGCCCAATTAATAACATAATAAGTTAACAAGACCAAAATAAATGTGGCGATTGCAAACAGCAAACCAAGTCGACCAAAAATATGTTTTTTAAAATATTTTATCAATTATTCTTTTTTACTCCAACAAAACGATAGCCTATGCCGTGTACGGTAATTATAAATCGTGTTTTTGAGGGAGATTCTCCAAGTTTATTACGTAGCCGGCTAACCAAAACATCAACAGAACGATCACATGTTTGCCACTCTATTCCCCTTAAATTTTCCACTAAAAAATCCCGACTAAGAGGAGCGTTTGGGTTGTCAACAAACAACATTAATGCCTCTGTCTCTGCAGTTGATAAATTCACCAACTTTCCATCTACCAAAACCTCTTGTTTTATTTTATTGACAGAAAGGCCTTCAAAATGTATAACGTCAACCAATTCATTAGATGAGGAGACCCTCCTTAATATAGATTGTATTCTAGCTAAAAGTTCCTGTGGCTCAAATGGTTTTCCTAAATAATCATCTGCTCCAAGCTCTAATCCCACCACCCTGTCTGCGACCTTGCCTTTAGCTGATAACATAATAACAGGAACATTGGAAGATTCTCGAATTTTACGCAAGACCTGAAACCCATCTAGCTCAGGCATCATAATATCCAAAATCACTAAATCACACATATTATGTGATTTTTTTAATAATGTTTCAATTGCTTTCAAGGGATTATTAAATATTGATACATGATAATTGTGAGACGATAAAAACTCATCTAATAAATTTGTGAGCTCAACATCATCATCAATGACAAAAAGATTATTGGCCATGATTTCTCCTATGTTAATTGTTGTTTAATTGCTTGTAATTGTTTTTCAAAAGACCCTTCTTGTTGTAGCCTATCTTCTATTGTTTTACATGCGTGGATTACTGTAGAATGATCTCTACCACCAAAATATTTCCCAATACTTATTAATGAAGAGGAGGTTAATTCTCGACATAAAAACATTGCCATATGCCTAGCGTTCACCAATTCCATTTTTCTAGATTGTCCTATGATAGATTTAACATTTACATTACAAGCCTGTCCAACTGTTGTCGTAATATGTTTTAATGATAGCTGTGAAAAAACAGTCTTCCCAACCAAATCTTGTATTACCCTCCTTGTAAGCTCAATAGTTATATCTTCTTTTTTTAATGATGCAAATGCTAAAAGTTTTACCAACGCCCCTTCCATTGACCGAATATCTTCTGTAATCGATGATGCAATAAACTCTGTTACCTCATAAGGGATATCGAGCTCTTCGCTTTTAGCTTTATTCATTAGTATAGCAATACGAGTTTCTAAATCTGGAGGCTGAATATCAACGATTAAACCTGATTGAAAACGAGAAACCAGACGTTGTTTTAATTGGGTTAATTCATTAGGATGTCGATCAGTTGTTAAAACAATTTGCTTGCCCTGTTGGAACAAATCATTAAATAAATGAAAAAATTGTTCTTGTGTTTGTTCTTTGGTTTGAAAAAACTGTACATCATCTAAAAGCAAGACATCATTATTGCGATATGATTTGGCAAAATCGGTTGATTTATTATTTTGGATTGATGAAATAAAATCTAACATAAATTTTTCGCTGGTTACATAAACCACACGAGTATTTTTTGCACTTTTTAAAATATGGTTACCAATAGCTTGCAATAAATGTGTTTTACCAAGACCAGGGGTACTATAGATTAACAGTGGATTAAAAGGGGTTTGTCCCGGAGAGTCTGCCACAGAACTTGCAGCAGCTTTTGCAAACTGATTTCCTCTACCCTCAACAAAACGCTTGAATGTATATCGATGATTTAATTGCGACTGACGATGATATCTTCTTGGAATTAAATCGTCAATTTTCTTGGGCCCATCTAATTCAGAGCTTACATTAGGTGGTTTGGTATTAATAATAACGCTATATTTTACGGAAATTGATTTATCGAAAGCTTTTTTTAATGACTGTAAAATAAGATTGCTGTATTTAGAATCAAGCCATTCATAATGAAATCTATTAGGAACCTCAATAGTGATTTCATAATCTTCAAGGCTCAACATATTAATAGATTCAAACCAAGTTTGGTATGCCTGGCCAGATAACTCTTCTTTAATTAAGAGTAAAAATTTACTCCAGTTTTCAGTATTACTCATATTTAGTTATTCACAAATTATAAACATTGTTGTTTCATCCCATAATTTAAAATAAGTTTGAATAACTATTTATACCAATTATTTATGAAAAAAACCCAAAAAATATTTTTATTGTGGTTGATTTTAGTAATCATATGGAATTTTGGGGTACCAGGGGCCAGGCCAATCCACGATGTTTTGGTTGCCGTTGTATTGTCTTTTTTATCAACACTATTAAATAAAAAATTATAGTATGGTTATATTCTTTTTATTCCTAGCAGCCCTATTTCTAATTTATATGTTTTATCTTATATTTGTTTGGCAATGGAAAAAAAATTGCCAACCAATTTATAATAATGAAACTCCTTTAATTATAGGGCATAGAGGATCTCCTGAGCTTATTACAGAAAATACGCTCCCCTCATTTAGCCAGGCCATTGACCAAGGAGTAGATGGACTAGAACTTGACATTAGACTGTCTCAAGATGAACAAATTGTAGTTTTTCACGATAAAGATTTAAGGCGTCTTAGTGGTCGAAATGAGAAAATTAAAAATTTATCATTAACAGAACTTCAAAGTATTCAACTTAAAAAACAGCCCAGCCAAACAGAAGAAATTTATATGCCCTCACTTAATGATTTAGTGCCACTTTTAAATCAAATTAAAGTACTGAATATTGAAATTAAATCAGATGGATTATTTAAAGATCACGATATTTTAGAGCCCCTTGTGAAGTTTTTAGATAAATATAAGATTGATGACAAATGTATTGTTTCAAGCTTTAATCCATTAATTTTAATGAAACTTCGTTTAAGCCGCCCCCATACAATTATTGGTTTTTTATATAATCGAAATAAATTATTTCATAGTTGGAATAATATGATTTGGATGTTAAGGGTACAGCCAGAGAATTTACACATACACTATTCACTTCTAAATTCTTGGATTGTTAATTGGGCACGGGAAAAGGGAATGCGCATCAATAGCTATACCATTAATGATAAACAGGTGTTTGATAAGGCCAATGTTGATGGTGTATTTACTGATAACATCGAATATATAAAATAATGTATATTTCAAAACAATTTTACATAACGGGACAGGGGAGAATATTATGTTAAAAAAACAATTAATATTAATAATAAGTTTAACAACACTATTAATAGCAGATTCACCAGATTGGGAAGTTTATCCCCCGGGCTATGAATATCAGATGAATCTAACGGCAGTACTTCCAGATGAAACGTTTTATGAAGACGATGAAGATATGCTTGCTGCTTTTGTTGGGGAGGAAGTACGAGGTGTGAGGATAGGTGTAGACTTTTTCCCTCCAACAGGGACCTATTTATTTTTGATGCAAATATACAGCAAC
>CAYOTG010000031.1:0-8113 GCA_964406825.1 uncultured bacterium | reverse complement strand
TTAGATTTTATAATAATTTCTGATATTGAAGCAATACTTGGTAGGGCCTCTCCTCTATATCCCAATGTAGATATATTGTTTAAATCATCCAGTGATTTAATTTTACTTGTTGCAAATCTTTCAAATGCCTTAGATAGTTCACTCTTAGGTATTCCATTACCATCATCTATAACAATTATTTTGGATATACCCCCATCATATAAGATTATTTCAATATATTGAGAATTTGCATCGATAGAATTTTCAATTAATTCTTTTACGATAGAACATGGATCATCAACTACTTCTCCTGCGGCAATTTGATTAATTAGGTTTGAATTTAATTTTTTAATCATTTGAGATGTGAATCTACTATAATATTAATTTTATTAAATAAATCATCTGCTTGTTTATTATAGTATTCTATTTGATTGACAAATTTATTTTTTTTATTTTCTTGGAGATCATTTGCATTGATAATAACATTCATTGATGCTCCTTTAGCTGCTGCATACAATAAATATAGAGCAACCCCAACATCTGTAATTGAATTAGGATTTCCAATTTTAGATAATTTTATAATATTTTCTAAACATTTGATAGATAATTCTAAAATTTCAAGAGGAACTTCTGCTGCTTTAATAGTTGCTTTTTCAATTTCCAAGTTTCTCTTTTTTATATCAGTGCTAGTTTTTTTAGGTAATCTTATAGCATTAATAACCATATCATATGCAGCCGTATCTAAATCAACCAGCTCTAACATTCTATCTTTATATTTTTGGCATTTTTCACCTATTAGAATAAATTGCTGTTGATTTTCTTCTAACCCCTTTTTTTGAAATGATAGATTGGATACCATAGCAGATAATGCCATTCCAAATGATCCTGCTAATGCGCTAATGCTTCCTCCTCCTGGAGTTGGAGTTCCAAGAGACGTTTTATTTAGTAAATCTTTAGTTGTTAAATTTGCAAGAGAACTTTCGTTATTTGATATTTTATATTCTATTATCTTATCTTCTATTATAAAATCATTTATATCTGATAATCCTAATGATTTTATAGCTATATTTAATATCTCCTGCTCTGGAATTCCTGTTGTTCTATGTTGCTTTTTAAGATAGTATTTTCCGCATGATAACAATGCATCAAGAGGCATTAAGCCTACAATTTCACTACCTGTTACTCTGACTCCACGTTTTCTAGCTTGTCGCCTTACTTCTTCAAAAGTTTTATGTATTGATGTTTTCTTATAATTTGTAAGATTGATTGAAACTTGAGCTTGATTATATTCATCGATAAACCAACCTACAGCCTTACAAAATTTTAACTTACCTGGTTTTTTAATTATATTGCCATTTTTATCTCTGATTATTCTTCCTTTTGAGTCCCTTTTGGCTCTTCCTGCTTCTCTGATATCCAGAGCTATATCTGTTGCTATTTTTTTATCAAATGTGTTCAAATTAATATTATAAGCAATTAAGAATTCTCTAGCACCAATTGCAATTGCTCCACTTTTAGAATTATTCCTTGCTGGGCCGCAATCAGGTTTCCATTCTTTTGTTTTTATTTTATCAAACATTCCCTCATATTCACCTTTACGAATATTTGCTAAATTTTTTCTTTGTTTGTGGGTTGCTGAATATTCATATAAGAATACAGGTAAATCTAATTTTTCTCCTACTTTTTTAGCCAATTCTTTAGAATATTGCACACACTCTTTAATGCTTACATTACTCACTGGAATGAGTGGACATACATCTGTTGCTCCCATTCTTGGATGTTCTCCTTGATGTTTGCTCATATCAATAAGCAAGGAAGCTTTTTCAATTAATTTATATGCTACATCAATAACCTGTTCTGGTTCACCAATAAAAGTTATAACTGTCCTATTGGTATCAGCGCCACGATCAACATCTAGCAAATGAACTCCAGAGGTATTCTTAATAGGCTCAATAATCTGATTGATAATATCCTGATTTTTACCTTCGCTTATATTTGGAACGCATTCAATTAACTTCATTTAAATACCTCGGTATAAATAATTAATAATATAAATAACAATTAAAATCAATAACATATTTCTAAAAATTAATCTTTTAGATGATAAATTCCTCCAATAGGTATGTCTTAAGTTTTTAAACATTTATATAAAAAATAATAATTTATCTACAATAAAACTAAAGGCAGAAATCATTAATTCAGCCGGAGTATTTAAAACCCAACTTAATATAGGTATGTTTGTAAAAATGCTAAATATTATAACGCCTAATAGTATTTTGGGTCCATATTGATTTAATTTTGTAAAAATATTTCTGTCATATTTAGCGATAAAATTACCAAATATTTGTCCACCATCTAATGGATAAATAGGTATTAAATTAAATAAACCTAAATAGGTATTAATCATTATAAAATAAGTAAAAAACATTTTATAACTATTTTCTAATAAGCCAAGTTTTGAAAGTATCGTAAAAAATAATACTCCTAAGAAACTTAATATAAAATTTGAGATTGGTCCTGCAGCTGCAACTTTTATCATATCTATTCTAGGATTATTTAGATTCATCGGATTAACAGGGACAGGTTTTGCATAGCCAAATCCTATGAATAATATCATCATTGATCCGATAGGATCAAGATGATTTAGTGGATTCAGTGTAAGTCTTCCCTTTCTGTAGGCTGTATCATCACCATTTATATATGCAATATATCCATGAGAAAATTCATGAATACATAAAGCAAAGACTAATGCAATCACAATTAGTATAAAAATCAGGTAATCACCGCTGTATACAAGTCTTATAAGTCCCATTATTTATCCTCTTGGATGATATTGTTTATGTATTTCTTTTAAATATGTTTGATCTAAATAAGTATAAATTTGGGTTGTTGATATACTCGAATGCCCTAATAATTCTTGTACAACCCGTAATCCTGCTCCACCTTCTAAAAGGTGTGTTGCAAAACTATGTCTAAATGTATGGGGTGATATATTCTTATCTATACCACTTTTTAAAACAGCGTTTTTAATTATATTCCATACGGTTTTCCTTGATATTTGTAGGCCTCTATTACTCAGGAATAATACTCCCTTGCTATTTGATTTTCTTGCATATATGGGCCTAATATTATCAATATAGTATAATAAATCATTTTTTGCTATTGCTCCTATTGGCACAATTCTTTCTTTATTACCCTTTCCAAAAATTTTAATTATTTCTTCATCTGTAAATAGACTGGTTAGATTTAAATTAATCAATTCACTTACTCTTATGCCACATGAATATAATACAGATATAATAGCTTTATCTCTCACATCATTTTTTTTATTTAAATCAAAAGTATTAAGTATTGTATTTATTTCTTCAACTGTTAGTGTAATGGGTAATTTTTTATTTTGTTTTGGAGTAATAATATCTTTTGTTGGATCTTTTTTAATAAAATTATTATTGGTTAAATACTTAAAATAATTCTTAACACTTGATATGGCACGATTAATAGAAGAATTCTGTTTCTCGAATATTGTATTATTATATGTGTATGTAGTTAAAGAATTTATATATTTTCTGATATGCTTATTGCGTATATCTTGAATAGTCTTAATTCTATATTGATCAGTTATAAAGTCTATAAAATGTTTAAGGTCAAATAAATATGATTTTATAGTGTTAATAGAAAGTTTCCTCTCATATTGAAGGTACGCTAAATATGTTTTAACCTGATTTAATAACTGTTTTTTATATAATGTATTGCTACTCATTATTTTCTTCTAAGATATCTAATAGTTTATCAAATGCATGATTAAACCCCCTGCTTGATAATGTGATTATTTCCATTTTAGGACTCAGTAATGTTACGGCTGGTATTCCTGTTGGTCTTATAATTTTATGTAGTAATTTATTTTCATCTGCTAATACAGGAATAGCATCATCAGGATATGTGTCATACCATTCGTAGACTGTATCAAATGTAGCATTATCACGAAATTCATCCTCGTATAAAATAGTTATAAAATAAATATCTCCATTCTCAACTAATTCCTTAACTTTATTATATCTGTCTCTCCAGAAAGGTTTAGTCTTAATCTCTTCTTCATTATAAGCAAACCATGAAGCTAAAGAATGACAAGGTGAGCACCAACCAGCACCCATTTCCACTAAAATATATTTTCCTTCATCGTTAGCAAAATCATAGATATCAACAATATCTTCAAATTGATCAATTGCCTTGAAATGCGGAAAAGTATCTCCATTTTGAATCGCGCAATATCTATCTCCCTTTAAATGCTTAACACAATTACTATTAATGCAATCTTTATTAAGATAGCATTCACATCCTATGCCATTGGGACAATCAAGTTTATTCGTATTACTAGTGTTTAAAATTGATTCTTTATTGTTATATGTTGGCCAATTACCTGAGTATCTATTTTCATTATCATCTTGAGAAAAAAGAAAAGAAAGAGCTATAGATAATATTATGATATTTCGATTAAATTTGTTCATTTTTAAGCGTTTTTGGCATTTGAGGCACATTGCTATTACTTTTTTCATTTATCTTGACAATTTGAAAGTTTTCTAATTCTTTATTGTTATTAAATGTTATTACCCATGGTTCGCACCATCCAATTTCAGTTTTTAAAATTAATTCAGGTGTATAATTAAAAATTTTCATTACAATTGCTCTAATACTATTTCCATGTGCTGCTATTATAATATCATTTCCATTATAAACCTTCTTTAGAATATTATTAAAATAAGGAAGTGTACGATCACAGGTCATTTTCAAAGATTCTCCTCCTGGAGGAGGCGTATCATAGCTTCTTCTCCATATTTGCACTTGCTCTTTCCCGAACTTCTCAGCAGCCTCTTTTTTATTTTGTCCAATTAAATCTCCATAATCACGCTCATTTAATGCCTCATTAGTGATAGGGGTTAATGAGGAGTTTAGTTCCTTTAAAATTAAACTTAGCGTTTCTTGGGCTCGTATTAAATTTGATGTATATGCAATATCAAAATTAAAATCATTCTTTTTTAGAATCTTGCCTGCTTGAATAGCTTCATCTATGCCTTGTTGGGTTAAATCAACATCTTTCCAGCCTGTAAATCTATTTTCAAGATTATAAATTGATTGACCATGTCTTACGAGTACTAATTTCATATTATCCAGGAGGCCATGTAAATTTTCTTCCTGCTAAAAGATGCATATGTAAGTGAAAAACAGTCTGTCCAGCATCTTCATTGCAATTAAAAACTAATCTGTAACCTTTTTTATTTATATTTAATTTTTTTGCAACCTCTTTTGCAACTATAAACATTTCGCCTATTAATTCTTTATCAGAATTTTCTATATCGTTTACGGTTTTAATCTCTTTTTTAGGGATAATTAATAAATGTATTGGAGCTTGAGATAAAATATCTTTAAAGCATAGAATATTATCGTTCTCATATACAATGTCTGCATTAATCTCTTTATTTATAATTTTTTTAAAAATAGTGCTCATAATATTTAATTATCTAATATAATGTTAACTAACAGTACAACATCTAAGACATTAATTACTGAGTCAGTATTTAAGTCAGCTTGTAGCATATAGTTAGAATTATTAATAATTAAATTTACTAATAAAACAACATCAAGTACATTTATAATATTGTCACTATTAATGTCTCCTAATAGAACAGTATTATTCTCAAAATACCCATAAAACAGTCCTCGCCCATGAGTTGCTGCTAATACTATATTATCAGATTCTCTTAAGCTTAACATATCTACTCTAACATTGCCTAATCCATTGCTTGAAGGCAGCCAAGTTGTCTCTTCATTTAATAGGGTTGATGTTTCCCAGACTCCGATTTCTGTAGCAATAAGAACAAAATTATTATCATTAGGATTAAATATTCCCCATCTTATAGGCATATCAGGAAGATTGCCTTCCTTTTCTATCCAGGTATCACCTCCATTATCTGTATACCATATTGATGAAACTCCGTAGTTTGAGAAAGTAATTAATATTGTATCTTCATTATCTCCTATATCGATTGATGATATATTCCCGGTTGGAAATATATCTGAACCAATTTCATTAACATTATTGCTATTGCCTACATCATTTATTTTATAAAGTCTCCCTGATTGTGTACCTAGAAAAAGATTGGTTTCGTTTTCACTGGAATAAGGTGAAACTTTTACTGATGAAAAATAAACATTGGTATTCGTATTTAAATTTATAGTTGATATTTCAGCATCTTCATTAATTTGAATAATCCTATTATTTTGACTACCATTAAATCTTACTTTATTAGCATATAGAATATTATTATAGCTATCGTAATCAGAAGGGTTAATAAATACACCGCTATTACCACTTGCATAATTATACTCATTAGTTTCTGTATTAATAAAATACCAAGCATTATAATAAGTCGAAGTTAGTAATATAGGTTCATCTTCATCAAAAAAACAAAATGCCCCATCTCCCCCAGTAATCATATCATTGATATCTAATCCTGTGGTAATATTATCGTTTAATTGTAAATATAGAGTTCCATTATCCTGTAACCCACCAACCACTTCTATTTCTTCAGGATTAGATGAGATATCGCAAGTATAAAATTGCAGCGTATTATAACCCTGATTTCGTTCTATGAATGATGGTTCATAGTTAGGTAGGTGAGAGTTATTAGAATAAAACACACCTCCATCACTTGTTACTGCAATACTATTTGAATTATTGGGTTTAAAGACAATTTGATGTATATCAGCATGGATATAGCGATCTCCGCCACCATAATACATAAGGTTCCACTCTGATAAATCTGTCCATGAATTTCCTCCATCTGTAGATTTATAAAGTTCTAATCCTCCTGCAAATATAATGTCTGGATTTTCTGGATGGACAGATAAAGCAAGAGCATGCCATGCTAGTGAAGCCCATTCATTTGCATCTTCTGTTGGTCTATTAATTTGATTCCATGAATTTCCAGAATCAGATGATTTTATCATTAATTCACCATAAGATAAATTGAATCCCATATTATTCAGGAAACCAGCTCCTATAGTTGCATAAATGTAATTTGGTTCATTTTTACAAGATGACAATATAACTCGTCCAGGAATATTATTTTCATTGCTAGATTCTATCAATGTTTTATAATCTGAGTTGATATTCCAAGTATCTATATTTCCTGTTAATGAACTTAGAATTGTTGCTCCGCCATTTCCTTCTAAGTTTTTCATCGTTCCAACAAAAATTTTACCAGAATTGGTAATTTCAATATCTGATGGTGAATACGGAGTGTCAGAGTTTATAATATTTGGTAATACTTGTTGCCATGTTATCCCTGCATCCGTAGATCTATACAGACCATCAGATGGAGAACTTGAGTGGTTTTCTCCTTGATATATTCCTGAAACAACAGATGCATAAACAATAGAATTTCCATTATTATTTTGTACTTCTATATCAGTAACATATTCAAAATCAGCTGTTGATTCAAGTAATTCCCAGTTTTCTCCAGAGTCAAGACTCCTCCAAATTCCAACTCCACGAGCCGAGGATTCTCTATATGTAATTATAGCAGTATTAGCTTCTCCTGTAGCTACATAATAAATCTCTGGATTATTTGGATCATGAACTATTTTAGAAACACTTAAATTATCCCAGAAATCATTAACTGGCTGCCAAATTGAATTTATATCTTCTATATTATTATTATACCATAGTCCGCCACTTACTCCAGCTGCCCATACTTTTACTTCATTATTATCGTTAGGGTCAAACATTAATGTCCTTGTCCTTCCTCCCATGTTAGAAGGTATATTACTCCAGCTGACTTGCCTTTCTTCTCTATTATTATTATTATTATGTATCTCCCTAGTTTTGATAAAAGCTTTATTTAATCTAGATGAAGGCACGTATCCTAATTTCGGATCAAGAGTCATAAAATTATTTTGAAATATTGCCATATGTGGATGTTCTGGTTTTGGTATATCTTCTAATTCTTTTTCAGAGTAGTTTGGTATAATTTTATATTCTTCTAATAAAAAAAGTTCATATTGAAATCTTAAATCTTTATTATTGTTTATAATAGTTAAAGTAAGTATTGAAATAATAGATATAAATATTATATAA
>CAYOTG010000030.1:0-8214 GCA_964406825.1 uncultured bacterium | reverse complement strand
GAATTAAATAATTCATGTGAAGCATCATTAGCTTGGAGTTATGATTTATCTGAAGAATTATTTGGTTTTGCATCAGGAAATGTTCAAAAGCTAGAAAATGGAAATTATTTAGCAACAACAGTTGGTGATGGTGGAACAAGTATAGAAATAACTCCAAACCATGAAATTGTGTGGGAAGGAAAATACAATTTATCTCTTCCAAATGGAGCAGTCTATAGAGCAAATCGATTATCTAGTTTATATCCTGTAGCATTCAGTGTAATTGTTGAAGATTTATATATTGAAGATGGTAATATAATTGTAGAAGATGAAGTTAATATACAAATACATAATAATGGATCTACAAATGAAACTTTCCATATACCTTTTTTAGACTATTATATAAACATTGATTCAAATGATATTGGATATGTGAACATACCTATTGAATCAAATTCTGAAGTAATTCAAATTGATATTATTCCTATACATAGAGAAGATTTAGCTAAACAAATCACAGTATATTCAATACTAGGATGTACTGATATAAATGCATGTAATTATGAGCCAGATGCTACTGAAGATGATGGCTCATGTATTTACCCAGAAGGCAATTACGATTGTGAGGGAAATTGTTTATCAAATATAGATTGTCAAGACGAATGTGGTGGTGATGCCTATATTTTACCT
The DNA here is from genome assembly GCA_964406825.1 of uncultured bacterium. Classification (GTDB taxonomy): domain Bacteria; phylum Fidelibacterota; class Marinisomatia; order SCGC-AAA003-L08; family D37C17. Next base: position 7,545 of record CAYOTG010000030.1, on the reverse strand, counting down.
GGTACTTATACATATTATCATAATCCTAGTGATAATAATTGTACTGGTAATACTTCTGAATTTAATCCAATGGATGAAAATGGTGTTTTATCATGGACATTCAACATTAATGGTAATACAATCAATGATGGAAATGGTAGTAATCTAAATTATACAATTGAAAATTGTCAAATAAATGTTTATAATGAGGGTGAATGGACTGGAGAATTATACATTCAGGATAATGGTTGGATATCAGGATGTCAAAATTATGGACAAACAGCAATAGTTTTAATATATGAAGATTATTTAGGCTGCACTGATATCAATGCTTGCAACTATAATGAAAATGCAATATTTAATAATGGAAATTGTGAATACTTTGATTCTGAGCTAGTTTGTGATTGTTCAGATTCTCCACCAACATTTGAATGTTGGGATGGATCTTTATCATGTAGCCAAACTGATTGTCCAGAAAATTTATGCGGTGATAATTTTACATATTTTGATACAAATGAAATTCCAAATTCCACAATTGTTATTGATGGCAGCCAATGTTTTAGTAATATAGATCTAGATGTTTTAAATGATATCATACAATTAAATAATTTAGAAAACTTAGATGCTATTAATTTAGGAACTCAAAACTGGTTTAATGGTCATATAACAAGACTTACAATAGGTAATTTTTATGATGGAGGGAATGTTATTTTAACCACACTACCAGAATCAATTGGTGATTTTCCAAATATTGCTATACTATATCTTAATTATAATGAATTAACATCTCTACCTGATTCGATAACGAATCTTACAAATTTAATTTATCTAGTTTTATCCTTTAATCAACTAACCCATTTACCTGAGAATATAGGCAATTTGAGTAATATGATATGGTTTGACCTTGGTTATAATAGTATTGAGTATTTACCAGATAGTATTGGTGATTTTTCAATTATTCAATATCTTTGGATATTTAACAATCAATTGTCATCCTTGCCTGAAAGTATTTGTAACCTAAATTTAGATTGGAATAGTCTTGATAATAATTTTCTTCCTTACTTTGGTTCAGGTGGGAATATGTTGTGCGGTGAACTTCCTGAATGTGTTGCAAATAGCCAAAATATAGATACCTCCATAGATCCTCTTTATTATTCATTTCTAATAACAGTCGAACAGGATTGTACTGAATGTGGCCAAGTAGATATATCAGGTGATGGAGTAGTTAATGTAATAGATATTACGTCACTTGTAAACTTTATTTTATCAGATGAAAATACATCAGATGAAAATCTTTGTACTTTTGATTTAACAGGTGATGATATTATAAATGTTATAGATATTGTCTTACTGGTTAATACTATTCTTGATAATTAGATTTTAATCAGACAAGATGCAATAGATAAACCTGCTCCCGTACCTATCAAATAAATAATATTACCATCTTCGAATCTATCATTTTGATATGCTACATTTAAAGCTAATGGAATAGAGGCTGCTACACAGTTACCTGTTTTAGCAATAATATCTACCACTCTATCCTCTTTAAATCCTCCATATTTGGAATAAGCTTTTACAGCTATACCTGATGCTTGATGAGGTATAACTAAATCAATATCATTTAACTCTAAATTATTAGAAGATAAATCTTGTTTAATTAAATCATAAACCTTTTGTCTAGCCATTTTATAGACTCTTGGTCCATTCATAGAAAATAAATTATCAGAATATTTTGTTCCCTTATCTTGAGGATGAAGATTCGTACCACCTCCTCTTACCTGGGTCAACTCAGCTCCATCTGGAAATGTATTCATACTATAATGTATCATACCTGTATTTTCTGCATCTGATTTTTCTATATATATTGCAGCTGCAGCATCACCAAGTAAGGCTGCACTTTCAGGTTCATTGAAATTTCTTCCCCTTGTTCCTCTATCAGATGAAACAATTAATATATTTTTATATAAATCTGTCTGTAACAATGAAGATGCAACATTAAGAGCTGTAATAAATGACAAACAAGTACTATGGACACTAAATGATGGGATACTATCAAAACCAAGCTCACGCTGTATAAATATCGATGTATCCGGTAGGGTTTGTTTAGGTACACCTGAAGCATTAATAATTAAATCCGGTATATCTTTATTACCTATAGCCTCTTTAGCAGCTAATGCCCCCATTTTATCTACATCAATATCAGAAATTCTTCTCTCCAATACTCCTGTTCGATTTATTATCCATTCTTCAGATTTTTTAATTAATTTGGATAATTCTTTAGATGTTTGGATTCTAGGTGGAAGATAACTTCCATACCCTGTAATTTTAAAGGGGAGTATAACTTCAGACATTAAAAATAATATGTTATTCTAGATCTAAATGATGAAAAGGATTCCATTGTATTAAAATTATAATCTTCAATAGAATCATCTCCAAGAATCTTAGTTACTCCATATGATAATTCAAACCCATCACCTAAATCATGTTCAAATTCAAGGGACAAGAGCTTACCACTACCTCTATCCATATCAATAAAAGCATTAAAATCAACAATTAAATCACTATCTGGAAACCCTTTTTCAAAATTAAGAAGTATAGCTTCAGAGGTTATCATTGCATAAGGTGTTCCAACACCAGGAATAAATAAGTTTTCTAAACTGAAAGAGTCAATATCAATTGTTAGATTAGTAATATTGATATCATCAGAAACTGGTAAAGGATTATAATCATATTTATTAATTTCATGTTTGAAATATTGTGCATTTACTTTAAAATTATTTTCAAATGGCATTTCAAATTGGAATGCAAATTGTGAATATTTCACTTTTTCACCAAAATTTATATTACCATTACCAATAGCTATTGATTCATCTTCATCTAAAGTTTCTGGATCATCTTCAATACCTGTTTCATATTCAAATTCTATAAATGCAGGATTATCATTTGCATCTACAAAGACGGTGGGGCTTGTAGGATGAGGAACAATTAAATCTTCTGCCATATTTTGATCTTCTGAATTAAAATATGCGTAATCAAAAGCCAACGTAAAATCATTAAATAATAATACAGTCCCAATATTACTTATATCAGTTAATCGATAAGAATAAAATGGAACAGCATTTAATACATTTCCACCAGCATTCGTATATAGATTAATACCTGTTAAATTAAAATTTCTATCATACATACTTAAATGTGATAATGAGACATCACCAAAATCAAAGGACCATTTAAAATTTAATCCATATTCATCTGGAGTTAAATCACTTAAAATAGTAGTATTAGCTGTAGGAGATGAATCCTCAGGAAGTCCTATAGGATAATCTGGATCATTAATAGGAATTCTACTGGTATTATGCATAGGAGAATAAACAAAAGAAAACTTACAATCACCTAAAAATTTAAGGTAATTATCATAAGCAAGGGAATATGCACCGAGTTTTTTCTCAGCACCTCCTAATAATAAATAATAATAATCATAGGCATTAAGGTTATCTATAGGACTATTCTCATCAACACTACCCCAACTATGAATTTGTTTACCAATACGAACCTCTGAATCACCAATATATACAGACATATATAATTCTCTAATATCAAGTAAAAAGTCTTCTAAATTAGCATCTGTCATAAAATCTGTATCCCTGCGATTTCTATATTCAATTCCAATATTACCAAAAATATTAAAATTATCGCTCACCTGATGCTGAACATTTAAATCTAATAATCTAAAGGGAATATTTACCAATTGCGAATTTTCTAATCGAGTCATATAGAAGTATTCAACCTGACCACTCAATCCTGTTGAAGATGCAATTGCAGTACTTACAAATAATATCAAACCTAATAAATACTTATTCTTAATCATTTATTTTATTCCTTCTTTTAACTTCCTCTTTTAAATTTAACATAATCTCATTGCCTTGTTTAGTCCAAGCTTTAGTGTAGGCCCATTTTGGAAAATCACCTCTCATATCACCATTCCACTTATACACTACCAAAGTTTTTTTATCTTCTATTTTTGATAAAACCCATCCTCCTCTAGCATGAATCAACCTAATATAACCCCTATCCTCTGGAAAATCATCTGTAATAATGGAATCATAAAGATAACTAATTTTATTTTCTTCATCTAACCTATCAAATTTAACTGTATAATCTCTATTAGAAAAAGGAAAAGGCATATCAATACCTAGCCTAACCTCTCCTTTATCATTAATATCAGAAATGTCAATTGAATCAAAAAATAATTTATAACTATTAACATCTTGTATAACCTTTAATATATCATCTATGGACTCATTTATAACAAGTTCTGCATGACAATGAGGATAGTTACTTTGAAGTACCTTAATAAACACTGGTTGTTCAGTTAGAACTTCCCAACCAATATTATCTGATGACCAAAGAAAATTTAGAATTAATAATATAATGAAGTATTTTTTCATTTAATTAAGAAATGTTTTATAAATAACATCGCAATCTTTTCTAATTTTCTGTTCAGTTAAACCAAATTTTTCTAAATCATATTTATGACCACTTTTAAAGTTCTTCTGTTTATCTGATGTCAATTTAATATCTTCTAAAAATTTATCTGAAGCATCATAATCGACAAAATCTAATACTTCATCCATAAGACCATCAAAATCTGACATCATTTTATCAAATTTAACTATCATAACTCTATTTTTATCTATATTCTCGTTAGTCCAATCATCATGAAACCTTAGTAATAATTCTTTTAACGCTTCATAGAGTTTATTAATAAAACGTTGTCTATCTTCTTCAGGCATTGACCAAAAATTAAATTTTTTATCTAAAACACCCGTTACAAGACTTAAGCCTGATGGAATAACATTTAAAGGATCTCTTACCATATATAAAATTTTTGCATCTTTAAACTTATTTAAAAATGCTGGACAATTGGCACTCACTGAAAATAATTTTGCTATTATTCTATCACTTTTATGAAATCTTAAAGTTCTTTTCCACATTGATTCAAACCAATTAAAATCTCTTTTTGAATTATCTCTAATCTTGGGATCAACCCAATCGAATAAATCCTCTTTTGACCAAGTCAGGAAAAAACCATAAAGAAAAAAACCATCAAAAAACCTAAAAAGCATTGATGCGTCATCTGTTTCTATTGATGATAAACTTGTCTTATGGGCCTCTGTTGAATGATATTTTGTTGGACTGAAATACTCTAAAATAGGCAATATAGGTTTAATTATTTTTTGTAGTGTTACAGATGTATATATCAATTGCCAAAGTTGTGAGCCTGCTCCTATATTATTTTTAATAAGATATCGATGAAGAAATGTTGTTCCAGATCTTGGATTGCCTACAATAATAATAGGATTTTTAATTTTTTTATTAATTAATGATGGAAAGAATATATAATCTAAAAGCATAAATACATTTACAATCAGTCTTAGCATTAATAGGAAAAATCCTAAGAACAAACCTGAAATCCATGTTCCAAAGTTTTTTCCAAGTGTCATATATACTTTAATAATTCTTCTAAAAATTGTGACTTTCATATAAATAATAATTGATTATATAACATAATTTAAAAAATTTGCACTAATTATTTGATATAGCTTTACATTCTCTTACATAATAAAATTTATTTTAATAAGATATTATTAATTAATTTTAGGTAATATAAACTATATATAGGAGCCATAGGTATGTTTTATTTTTTATTGATATCTTTTATTTCTCTTGGATTTTCTCAAGATCCTTTTGAAGGTTATGTTTTATATACACCGGGTGGTTCTGGTACTGGTGAAGTTACAACCTATCTAATGGATGTTGATAATTCTATTGTTAATACTTGGTATCATAATACAGGTGCCGCGAGCATGCCATATCTAATTCCTGGAGATGAACCGGGTTTTGAAAATACTTTATTATATTATCCCTGCCAAGTCAACAATCCTACAATGCAAAATGGTGGCGTTGGAGGTCAAGTAGAAATCTATAATTGGAATGGTAATTTATTATGGGAATATATCCTATCAGATAATGACTATCAGCATCATCATGATATAGAACCATTGCCTAATGGAAATTTTTTAGTAATAGCTTGGGAGCGTACCTATTCATCTGAATGGAGTCAATTAGGACGAACTTCTGTTAATAATTCATTAAATCAAATGTGGTTTACTGCAATATTTGAAATTGAACCAAATTTAGATACAGGTGATGCTAATATAGTATGGGAATGGCATCTTATCGATCATCTTGTACAAGATAGAGGATCACAATACACTGCTACCTATGGTGAAATTTCAGATCATCCAGAATTAATGGATATTAATTGCGGCACTGCTGGAAGTAATGGTGGACCAGGAGGAACAGCAAACGGTGATTGGATGCATATTAATGCAATACACTATAATGAAAGTTTAGATCAAATCGTATTATCCTCAAGACATCAGGATGAGCTCTATATTATAGATCATAGCACGACAACAGAAGAAGCTGCTTCCCACTCAGGAGGGCTCTATGGTATGGGTGGAGATTTTTTATATCGCTGGGGAAACCCTCAAAATTATGACAGGGGAAATAGTGATTATCATCTTCTAGCTGATCAACATTCTGTTAATTGGATTCCAGAGGGATATCCTGGAGAAGGAAATTTGATTTTGTTTAATAATTTTTATCCAGCTACTCATACCTCTTCAGTTTGTGAAATTACCACCCCTATAAATAATGATGGAACTTATGTAATAGACGATAATCAACCTTTTGGACCAGATGATTACACATGGTACCATTCAGGAGGATTTTCTTCACAGGCCCAAGGAGGTGCTTTTAGACTTCCTAATGGAAATACACTTATCACAGAAGCAACTGCTTCATATATCTTTGAAATTGATTCAAATGGGATAACTGTTTGGGACTATGATTATCCAAGTAATATGGCTATGATTCCAAGAGCTCAAAAATATGCTTATGATTACTTTGATAATTTTTCAATAATTGGAGATTTGAATAATGATAACCTAGTCAATATTCTAGATGTAATTCTATGTATTAATATTGTTTTAGGAACAGACCAAGAAGTTGATAATGCGGATTTAAATGGAGATGGTATTATAAATATATTAGATATTATAACTCTTGTTAACTTAATCTTAGATTAAGATAGATAATCTAATTTCCGAACTCCCACAGGTAGATTTTCAGTGACAATTGATTTGTATTTTTATCTATCCAACTATAAGCAGGTTCAATACCAATATCATTAAATAAAAAAGAACATCCTAGAGTTATAATATCATAGTAACATTCTGTGCATTCTCCAGGAATTGCATTCGTTGGAATTTCATGTAATACATAATCATAGATGAAAAATGGAAAATATTGTAACCCTAATTTAATATTGTTGGTATTTCGTTTATTGCCATAAATACCTAGTCTAGCTTTATACTTATTATGATTAATATCAGAACTTTTTTGTATATATTCATAAGATATTCCTGAAAATATATTGAGATAAAAATCAGGTTTGATATAGTACAAATATGACGTATTTATAATCTTAGAATCTTCATT
>CAYOTG010000029.1:4508-8278 GCA_964406825.1 uncultured bacterium | reverse complement strand
ATCTGAAGGTAAAAGTTTAATGTATGAGGCATTAAAATTAACTAATGCTTACGTTATAAAAAATTTAAGGATTAAAGAAATTAGAGCGGGGATACTTCCAAATAATGATAGAAGTATCAGGTTAATTAAAAGACTTAATTTTAAATATGTCGGCGAACAAGATGAATTAGAAATTAATGGTGAAACGCGAACCTATGAGACCCATCTTCTTTCCGCTTGATTTGTGGGCGGAATGAATAATAATTATTTTATTCAGTTTCTAGTTTTGTTCCCCAAAAAGAAGGTGTTATTTGTAATTGATATAAAATATTAGAATTCAATAAGTGTACATCATAGTTTTGATCTGTTCTAACATAGCATCTATTGTATTCTTCCTTTGATTGTCCAAAAACATAATAGGCAACAGTCTTCCCATCTAAATTAATAAAAGCTAAATGGGTTCCATTTGCATCTGTTATACCATAATTAATCCAATTATCTTTTTTTGAAGTTACTAAATGCTCTTTTTCTAAGTCTTTCATTTTATTGAATAAATTATCAATAACAGCTTCTTTTACTATTAAAGTATCATTCCCAGATATCACCCAGGAAGAATCCACTCTCATTAATTCAATAGCGTCTTGATTAGAACTGACTACAATTTTTAAAATATTATTTTCATCTATATTAAAAAATGAAGAAGATTTAGAAAAATAATTATTTTGGACAGAATTATTTGTTATATACAGTCCAATTAATATTACTAACCCTACAATAGCTTTTATTAATTTTTTATCCATAAAACTCCATTAAATATTTTGCACGTTTTTCTCTAGAATACCTTCTTATTAAACCATACGCTACGATTAGGAAAGAAGGGAATAATAAATCAATCCATTTCCACCTTGCTCGCACTGAACTGTTTTCTTTGCCTAATACCTCATCTACTAATGGACGAACCAAAATTTCCCTAGATCTTAATGATACAAGTTCTGCATCACCTACCGTAACATCAATAATATTTTCTATGAATGTATAATTTTCATTTATATCGCCTCTTACAAGTCTCATGTTTGCAATGGATTCATCGCTAAAAAAATCTGAATCTGTAATCAAGACAATTTTACCACCAGATGGAGTCTCTAATTTCCCTCCGATAATTTTAGATGGTTGATTAAGACTGTTTAAGATTGGATTGACTTCAGGTAATGCTCCGAGATTAAAGAAATCACTCATTGTTGCAGATTGATTTGATGTTTCTAGTAAAGGTAAAAACAGACTATCACTTTTTGTGTATGTTATTTCACTTGGAAAAGCAACCTGTATGATTTGCAGTCCTTCTAATCCAGTTGTAGTATTTTCATAAGATTTAAAATTATCTATAGATGGAATAAAAGGGTAATCAATGGGTGTTTGGGTTGTAAATATTCCTACTTGACGTTGTGCCATTAATTGTTTACAGTTTTGGTCTAAAATCAAATTTTCTTCTATATGCAGCCCTAAAGAATCTAATATCTCAAAGAAATTAGATTGTATGATATTCCCTTGTTGTGTTTGAATATCAGGTTTTACTCGACCTTGAGCCAGTAATATGCTTCCACCATTATTTATATATTCCCAAAACTCCGACTTTTCATCATCACCCAAATCTCCCTCTACTCCATTCATGATAAGCAAATCAATTGAATTAGAATTAATGGTATTCAATGTTAAATTATTTTTAATATTAAATCTATCACTCAGGATAGTGTTTAAATTTTCATTTTTATATGTTTTAGATCCAGATTGAACAATACCTATAGTAGTTTCTTTCTTATCTGTTAATTTTTTAATAGATTTGGTTAGCATATATTCTAAGCCTGTATTAACGCCTAGTAATTGCATAACTTCTGATTTTCCTCCGTATCTAATTTTCATACCCATAAAAATAGTTTTAAAAGAAATTTCATCGTTTTCAATGACTTGAATATCTTGAGATTGTATTCCATCCCCTTGTGCTTTTGTATTAAAATTTTCATCATCAGGCATAAAATAAAAATTAATATTGCTGCTATAAGCAGCATATTCTTCTAATAAATCTTGTACGTATCGTTTATTATTTTGTAATTGCCCAGGTAAATCATCTGAAAAATATAAATCTATTGTTAATGGATCATCAATTTTTTGGATAGTGCTTTTACTAGAATTGGATAAAGAATACATTTTATTATCAGTTAAGTCAAATCTTACAAACCAATTCATTGAAATCAAGTTTATTAAAATAAAGGCAATCACCGTTACTGCTATATATATGTATGATGTTTTTTTAAAATTCATCATTAATCCCATTTTCTAGAGTTAAGAGATTCAACAGTTAGCATGATAAATAAGGCAATCATTGAAAAAAAGTAAATAAGATTTCTTGTATCAAGAACTCCTTTTGATATATTTGATAGATGATAATCAATGCTTAGATATTGCATAGTTCCAGCAATAGAGTGTGGCATAAATATCAAAAGTTTATCAATTAAGAAAAATATTAAAACAAAAAATATAGCAATAATAAAACCCACCACTTGATTATCAGTAAGACTACTTGCAAATAGTCCCATAGAAGCATATACAGCACCAGCTAAAAATAAACCTAAGTAACCTGTAAAAATAGCGCCATAATCAATATTAGTCCCAACAAAAACAAGATTTATGAACATTACACTTGTTAAAAATAAAGCTACTTCTAATAATGTTAAAATAGCTAAGTATTTTCCAATGACAAATTCATGGTCCTTTATAGGGAGTGTACACATCACTTCCATTGTACCTGTATTTTTTTCTTTTGATATAATCCCCATTGTAATAGCCGGGATAAAAAATAAATATACAAGGGGTACAATTTGAAATAATGCTCTCATATCTGATTGTCCAAAAATGAAAAATGTATTGGAAAAGAAATATCCAGTTACAAGACTAAAAATAACTAAGAAAATATATGCCATTGGACCATTAAAATATGAACGTAATTCTTTTAAATATATATGTATAATATTATTCATATTATTTTGTTAATTTTCTAAAAATGTCTTCCAGAGTTTCAGATTTTGGAGTCATTTCTAATAAAGTCCATTTTGATTTTACTATGAATTCGAATAATTCTTTTCTTGGATCATCTTTTTCAGCATATTCAATATTTAGTGTATAACCACGCTTTGATTTTAAAATTCTTTTAATATTAATATTCTTAATTTCTTTTTCTATATTCTTAATTTCTCCTTTTTTAGCTCCAAGAATTTCTAGTTGTAATTGAATATTACCCTTGTTGGATTTTATTATTTTTTTTGTAGAACCATCTGCAACAATTTTACCATTATCTATAATGATTATTCTATCTACTGTTGCTTCAATTTCTTGTAGAATATGGCTGGACATTAGGACCAATTTTTCTTTCCCTAAATTTTTAATAAGTTCTCTTATTTCTACAATTTGATTTGGATCCAATCCTGTAACAGGTTCATCAAGTATGAGTATTTTAGGATCATGTATCATTGCGCATGCCAGTCCAACTCTTTGTTTATAACCCTTAGAACAGGCCCTTACATTTTTATGCAATACTCCATTTAACCCACACTGCTCAACAACCCTATCTAAGGCATTCTTAAATTCATTTCTGGGGATATCCCTGATTTTTGAAGTAAACTCTAATAAATCATAAACCATCATATCATCATACAGGGGATTACTTTCTGGTAAATATCCAATGATTTTTTTTATCTCATTAGAGTTCTTAACAATATCAAGATTATTAATTGATACTT
>CAYOTG010000029.1:0-4408 GCA_964406825.1 uncultured bacterium | reverse complement strand
GCAGCTGTTTTTTTCCCTTTCTTGATTACAGAAAAATCAACTTTAATAACATTTTTAGCTGGTGTATATGCTTTTCGATGTACTTGTGGTAATAAATCAAATACAAGTTCTTCATTTTCAAGAGTCTTAGTTATAATAGGATTCCAATGAAACTGAAGTGATAAAACATTCATTTTTAATTTATAATTAGGGATTAAAGTTTCCGGAGTTAAAAATCCAAATAATCCACTGAAAATTCTTATATGTTTTTCCATGTATTTTTGCGCTGGTTTATCAAGAGAAGTCCAATCAATATACTCATACACTACTCCTGTATATCTTTCAATAGCAGGAGCGCAGTGACTGTTAAAAATATCTTGATTTTGCCTATGGAAAATTTCTGATTTTTCTTGCGATGTTCCATATATTGATCTTAGATCCTCTTGGTCTAAAATACTCAAATGTCTTACTACTTGTTTGACTTCACGTTCATATTTAAAATTTGTATCTTTAAATAATATATTTGAAGATTTAATTTTAGCCTTTCCTTCACTTGGCGGTATTAGTATAAGCATTATATATCCTTTAATCCTTTAAATTATTGGGTAGTAAAAATAATAAAATAATATTAAAAAAATAAATATTATTTTATCTTATTCATTGCAGAATCTAATTGAATTGTATACAGACCTATCAAGCATATATATTATTTCACATTCTTTTCGTGCTTCACGAAATTTATTTAATTTTTTATAAATAGGAATCAATTTTTCTCTAGATTCTATGTGGTCAGGATTCTTTTTAATTACATTTTTAAAAAATTTAGCAGCATTTTTTAAATCTCCAGATTTTTCATAACATTTTCCTATATTAAATAAAGCTGTATAATGACTATTTAATCTATAAGTTTTTTCAAAAAACTGGATTGCTTTTTTATAATTATCCATATGGAGGTAACATTCTCCGATTAATGAAAGAGTTATTTCATCTGTATTATTAGACTCTAAATAAAACAAGAAGTTATTAATAGCCAAATCAAAAATTCCTAACTCTTTATATATAATTCCAATTTGATAATGAAGGACAGGGTCTTCTAAAGAGAATTTGAGAGTTTCTTTAAAAGTAATTAAGGATTGTAAGAATTTTTTTTGTCCACCGTATGCAATGCCAAGTTGCATCAATAAATTTTTATTTGGAGAACCACAATCCAATGCTTTTAATAGATATGTTTCAGCTCTTTCAAATAAGTTTTTTTTATTTAAGATAGTCCCAATGTCAATAAATACATGATAACTCTCATCATTTAACTCTGTAACTTCTAAATAATAATTTAGTGCATTATCAAGATCATCCAACTTATAATAAGAACTTGCAATGTTATAATAAAATTCTTCATTATTTGGTTCAATATCAATTAACCTGTAGTAGATATCTATGGCCTCAGGATATCTGTTTATTGACAAAAAAATCTTTCCTATTATTTTCATGGTTTCATAATCTTCCATATGCTGTAACAGATATTCTTTAAGAGGGTTCATCGCTTTATAAAAATCTTCATTTTTATAGTATAGCATCCCCAATTTATAATTTAAATCATCAAAGGTTTCATGTTTTTTAGCTAATTCAAAATGTTTAATTGCTGAATTATCATCTAGAATCATTTCATATAATAATCCTAGTTCATAGTGAGCTAGCCCCCAATTAGAATTTAAGCTAATACATTTTTTAAATGCATCTAAAGATTGTTTGTATAGCTTCTCAGATTTATAGCCTAATCCAAGATAATAATATGTTTGATAATCTTCAGGATTTAATAATACTGCTTGTGTTAAATATTTTATAGCTTCTTTATAATTATTTATTTGATAATAGCTAAAACCAAGGTTATAGGTTATCTCATGTTTATTATTTTCTTTAGCAATATATTTGAGTATATTAATTGCTTCCTCATAGTCTTCAAGCTCAATTAGTATTTTTGCTAAAGATTCATTAGCATATAAGTTGTCAGATTGAATTTTTAAACTTCTATAATAGTAAAACATTGCATCAAGAAAATTTAAATTGATTGTTTTGATATCACCTAAAAGCAATAGAGCATTAACATCATTTGGATGATTTATATTATACTGTATTAAGTGTTTAATAGCATTAATATATTCTTTGTGTTTATAAGACAATAACCCTAAATAAAAATTGTTATAAGTTTTAGTCGAATCATTTTCTGATTCATCTAAAAATGATTCATATAAATTGTGGCCTTCTTCTCCAAAATCTATATTTTTAAAATAATCTAAGCTTAAAATCTCTGCACTTAATTTTAATGCTTCTACAAAATGTATTTTTGATTCAGTATATAAAGCATTATTTAAATAGTTTAATCCATTATCCATAAACTCTAGAGCAATATCGTTAGTAGAATATTCAGTTTCTGAATTGGTAGAATCAATAGTATTAATTAATATTTTGGGTAAAACTAAGAGAGAATCTTCTTTAATAATATCAGTATTATTATTTATAATTTGCAATAAACTATCTATTGCAAAAACTAAATCTGGATTTTTTTCATTAGTATAGATATTTTTTAAATCTTCAAGTGGCTTAATGTATATATTTTGCTGATTAATAATAAATGAAGATTGAATATTTAAATATTCTTGTATGTATTTTTTTGTTTTTTCTAAATCATTATTTAATTGATAAAGAGTATAAAGAGTTTTTACAGTCTCTAATAAATTTAGATTATTATAGCCAAAAATTTCTTTTTCAATTTGATAAATTTCTTCATAAACAATAATAGCATCTTCATATAATTTTGATTCATAATATGTTTGAGCTATTTTTTTTTTATCATAAAGGGATGAATTAAATGAAGCCAGTAATATAGAACCTCCCACTATGGACAAAAACAGTAATTTTTTTATAATATTATTCATTATTTTCTAATTATTTACTTCTTTTTGTATAATTAATCCAATGCTCAATAATACTTATTGTTCCTTAATAAAATGAAGTATAAAATTTATATATGAATATAGATGAAATTAAAGAAAGATTAAATGCATATTTTACAAGTGATAAGGTAGAAGTATTTGACTCCAGAGGAACTGGTGATCATTTTAGTGTTATTGTAATATCAGAACAATTTATAAATCTTTCATTGGTTGATAGGCATAGAATGATTTATTCTATTTTTGAAGATAAAATAGTTACAGAAATTCATGCGCTGCAAATTCAGGCATATACACTTGAAGAATGGAAGAAAAAAAAGATATCTAATTAACTTTCTTTAGGTATAAAAATTTATTACATTAGGGGACCTTTATTATGATTAAATCTTCTAATCCTAACAATAATATTACCACTCCAGATAAACTAGAAGAGGATAAGGTAAATGAACAAAATCTTCGTCCTATAAGTTTTGAAGAATTTGTTGGTCAAAAAAAAGAGATTGAAAAATTAAAAGTATATATTCAAGCAGCTCAAAAAAGAGGTGAATCACTAGACCATGTCATTTTATATGGTCCTCCAGGATTAGGGAAAACTACTTTAGCAAATATCATCGCTAAAGAACTTAATGTTAATATTAAAATGACCTCAGGCCCTATTTTGGTTCGAGCAGGAGATTTAGCAGGTGTTTTAACCAACCTTGATGATAAAAGTGTTTTATTTATTGATGAAATACATAGAATTAATAGTATAGTAGAAGAATATCTATATTCTGCAATGGAAGATTATGTTATTGATATTATGCTTGACCAGGGACCAAATGCTAGAAGTGTACAATTAAATTTGAACCCCTTTACTCTTATAGGGGCGACTACAAAACTGGGAAATTTAACCTCTCCTATGAGAGATAGATTTGGCGTTGTTATTAGATTAGATTTTTATAATCATGTAGAATTATCAAAAATAGTAAAAAGATCAGCAGATTTACTTAATATTCAAATAGATATTGAAGGATGCAATCAAATCGCTTCACGTTCCAGAGGAACTCCAAGAATAGCAAATAGAATATTAAAAAGGACAAGAGATTTTGCAGATGTTAAATCAGATGGTATAATTACAAAAAATATTGTCACAGAAGCTTTAGATGCTTTGGGTATTGATGATTTAGGCCTTGATGAAATGGATATTAATATATTAAAGGCACTAGTACTTAATTTTAATGGAGGCCCTGTAGGTTTAGATTCATTAGGAGTTGTTGTTTCTGAAAATCCTAAAACAATTGAAGAAGTATATGAACCCTTTTTGATTAAAGAAGGGTTTGTACAAAGAACTTCTAGAGGTAGAATAGCACTTAAAAAAGCAATTAACTATTTAAAAAAGTAAACAAGAAAGGAAACATATGTTTTTTGGAACAGTAGAGAGACCACCAAGATTATCAGAATTTGAATTTGAAATCCCAGAAAATCTTATTGCACAAAACCCT
>CAYOTG010000028.1:5611-8321 GCA_964406825.1 uncultured bacterium | reverse complement strand
TGATAATCTTTGAATAATTATGATTTTTAAATTCATTAAAAAAATTCTTAACAATTTTAATTGCTAATGATTCACTGGGATAAGAAACTTTCAATTGAGCCAATAAGCATTCTTGTAGATTCCTTGAAGCAACGCCAGGCGGATCCAGCATCTTGATTCGATCTATTAACCCTAAAATAGCTTCTTCACTACAGCCAGTTTTATCTGATATTACTATTGGTTCAATCGTTAAATAGCCACGCTCATCTAAGTTTCCCAATATATATTCTGCTACTATCAATTCATCATCACTAACATTCAAATCATTAAGCTGTATCATAAAATCTTCTGTTAGAGTTGGGCGAGAATAATCTTTCTCAAAGGGCTCTTTTATTGATGAAGAAGGGATGGAATAATCTTCAGGATTAGATATTAAATCTTCCCAATTAAAATCATTTTCATCAGTTTCTTCCTGAGAGTCATGATCTAATTCATTTTCAACGACATCAAGCGTAGGGTTACTTTCAACTTCTTCTAGTATTCTCTTTTCGAGTGATCCTAAGTTCAATTGCATCAAATTTGCTTCAATAATCTGCTTAGGATTCAGCTTTTGCTTTTGTTCAAGTCTTTGACCTATTTTTGACATTTAAATTATCATTCCATCTTAAATTTAGTTCCTAAGTATAGCTTTTTAGCTTCTTCATCTTCTGTTAATTCTTTCGTTGTCCCTGATTTCAAAATCTGACCATTATAAAGTAAATAAGACCTATCAGTAATCGTTAATGTTTCTCGCACATTATGGTCCGTTATAAAAATCCCTATATTTTTCTTTTTTAATTTTTGAATAATCTTTTGGATATCTTCAACTGCAATTGGATCTATACCTGCAAAGGGCTCATCCAATAAAATGAAATTGGGGTCTGGAACAAGACATCTTGCAATTTCAACTCTTCGCCTCTCTCCTCCACTCAAAGTATAAGCCTTGCTTTTTCTAATGTGCTCAATTGAAAATTCATCTAGTAACTGTTCTAATCTCTCCTCTCTTTTGGAGGCTATAGGTTCTATCATTTCAAGTACCAGCATTATATTATCTTCAACTGAAAGCTTTGTAAATACAGAAGCTTCCTGGGCAAGGTATCCTATTCTATTTAATGCTCTTTTGTACATGGGCATATCTGTTATATCTAAAGAATCTAAACTTATTTTACCAGATAATGGCTTAATCATACCTGTTATCATATAAAAAGTTGTTGTTTTTCCAGCTCCATTTGGACCAAGGAGGCCAACAACTTCACCTCTATTAACTTCAATCGATACATTGTCAACCACCTTACGCTTATTGTAGGTTTTACATAAGCTAGAAGCTATTATTTTTTTATAATTATCACTCATTTTTCATCCTTTATAATTGAACCTATAGGTTTTTCTATTCTCCAATTCTCCATATCAAAATCAGACCAAAATCCTATACCTCTTAATGAATCACCTCCATTAATAAATAAAACTTTATTTTTAGATACAACTGATTGCGTGGTGTTATATAAAACAATCTTTTCAGTAAGCAATTGGTCTCCTGTGACTGCTGAAATAATTTTAACATTTCCAAAAGCTGACATACTATCAGTTTGACTGTAAACAATCGCTCTTTTAGAAAAAATATCATTTGTTTTATTTCCGCCTTCATCAAAAACCTCTATAGCAACATCACCTAAAAGTATAACGTTGCCTAGGGAATCTACCAACTTATCAGATTTTATTTCATATATAATTTTTTCAGATTCTGATATAACAATATTAATAGGTTCTCCTAATATTTCTTCATTGTAATCATAAACAGATTTTATATCTGATATATTTTCATCTACATTACATGATAATAACAATAGTGGTAATATTAATAATAATTTATTCAATAGGCTCCTCAAATTTATCTTTTTTCATTATATCTAGGACTTCATTAAAACGATCTTGAACTTTTAATATTTTTTCAATGATCTCAAGTAATACACCTTCTCCTCCCATTTTTTCAGTTATATATACCGATGAATCTTGGGCTGATTTATGAGCAGAAGGCAATGAAACGGGAAACCCTACAATAGATAAAACAGGGACATCCACCAAACTATCTCCAATATAGGCGACCTCATCATAATTAACAGAATAAATTTTAAGTAACTTATCTAATATAAACTTTTTATTAAGAACACCTTGATAGCAATACTTTATTTTCAGTTCTTGAGCTCTAATTTCTGTTGATTTTGAATATCTTCCAGATATCAGCGCAATAGGCAGATTTGCATAATAAGCTAAAGCTGCAGCTGTTCCATCTTCAACATGAAAAAATTTACTTTCTTCTGAATTTGAACTAATAAGAATTCTCCCATCAGTTAGCACCCCATCAACATCACTTACAATTAATTTTATTTTTTTAATTTTAGAATTATTGTTTTTCATGGTACTTAATGGTAGAGGCAATAAAATCTTTGAATAATGGATGGACTTTAACAATTCTACTCTTAAGCTCTGGGTGAAATTGAACACCTACAAACCAAGGATGGTCCTTCAATTCTATAACTTCAACTAAATTTAATTTTCTATTTTTCCCACTAAAAACTAAACCATCTGCAGTTAATTTCTTAATGAATTTATCATTAACCTCATATCTATGTCTATGCCTCTCGTAAACAGAAGATTCCTTATAAGCTTTATGTGCGAGGGAACCCTTTACTAA
>CAYOTG010000028.1:0-5511 GCA_964406825.1 uncultured bacterium | reverse complement strand
TTTCCTTCTATTCCTCTATCTCCAAATCCTCCAGGAATTAATATCCCATCAACATCACTGAAAATATTATCAATATCATTAATATTCTTTTCTAAATCTTCTGTATCTATCCATTTTACATTAACTTTTGCTTCGTTCTTAATCCCTGAGTGAATAAATGCCTCTAAAATACTCTTATAAGCATCATGCAAACCGTTATACTTGCCACATATCGCAATTGTAACTTGTTTTGTAGGATTTTTAAACCTTGTAATTGCTTCTTTTAAATAGTCAAGCTTTTGATGTTTCCTTATTTTTTTTAATCCTAAAGCCTTCGTTACTAAAGAATCAAATTTCTGATCATTTAAGACTATGGGTATTTCATAAATCGAAGCTACATCTGGAGATTCAAAAACATGCGTTGGATCAACATTACAAAAGAGTCCTAATTTCTTTTTTAATTTAGAATTTAAACGATGGTTATCTTCTGTCCTACAAACCAGCATATCTGGTTCTAGTCCTATCTCTCTTAACCGCATAACACTGTGTTGAGTTGGTTTAGTCTTAACTTCTCCTGCTGCATTAATAAAAGGCAAGAGAGTTGTATGAATAACCAAGCAATTATTTTTCCCTTGCTCTAAAATCATTTGTCTGATAGCTTCATAAAAAGGCTGTCCTTCAATATCTCCAACTGTTCCACCTACTTCTGTAATAATTACATCATGTGGATTCCCTTTATTAATGGAAACAATTCTTCTTTTAATCTCATCAGTTATATGTGGAATAACCTGAATCGTTTCACCTAAATAATCACCCCTTCTTTCTCTTTCTAAAACATCCCAATAAACCCTGCCTGAGGATGTTGTATTTTTCCTTGAAAGGTTTACATCAATAAATCTTTCATAGTGTCCTAAATCCAAATCTGTTTCTGACCCATCATCAAGGACAAAAACCTCACCATGTTGAAATGGGTTCATCGTACCAGGATCAACATTTAGGTACGGATCTAATTTTTGAATTGTTATTTTAAAATTTAGGGATTTAAGAAGGTAGCCAAGTGAAGAAGCAACGATTCCCTTACCTAGACCAGATAAGACTCCTCCAAAAACAAAAATATATTTAGTTTTATTTTTTGACATTTAAAATACTCTCTGAATTTGTCTAAAATTAAATAATTACGATACTATAAAATAAGATTAATTTAATTATAAATTAATTGTAAATTGATGGATAAGAAAAGTTTTTATTATTTAATGTCTAATATTTCAAAATTACTTTCTGAAAACACACTATATGCGCCTATAATAGCGCAATCATCCTCAACAGCAGAACTTCTAAATATAAAGGCTTATTTAGTTGGGGGTTTTGTGAGAGATATGTTGCTAAATAAACAATTAATTGATATTGATTTAATGGTTGAAGGAGATGCAGAAAAATTTGCATACAAGCTATCAGAAAAATTAAATGTCAATAAAGTTATTGAATTTGAAAAGTTTCATACCTATAGAATTCCATATAAAAATTGTGAAATTGATATAGCAGAAGCAAGAGAAGAAACATATGAATCATTATCTAGGAAACCTAACAAGGTTACCTCTGCAACTATTTCTGAGGATTTAAGCAGAAGAGATTTTACAGTTAATGCAATAGCCTTATCCTTAAACAAAGAAAACTTAGGTGAATTGATTGATCCTTTTAAAGGAATACAAGATTTAAATAAGGGAATACTTAGGACCCCAAAAGATCCTGATATTACATTCAGTGATGACCCACTTAGAATGTTACGAGCAATACGATTTGCGGCACAATTAGATTTCAAAATTGAAAAAGATATTATTAATAGTATCATCAATCAGGCCGATAGAATAAAAATAGTCTCCTGGGAAAGAATTACTGCAGAATTAATTAAGCTTCTTAAAACAGCAAAACCAAGTATTGGATTTTATCTATTAAAAGAAACGAATCTATTAGAATATGTGTTTCCAGAAATGAATATTATGTCTGGGGTAGATGTTATTAATGGGCATTCTCATAAAGATGTTTTTATACATACACTAGAGGTCGTTGATAATGCTGCAGAATTAACCAATAAAATGGAAATAAGATTTGCAGCGCTGGTGCATGATATTGCTAAACCTCCAACCAAAAAATATTATAAAGATAAAGGATGGACTTTCCATGGCCATGAAGAAATCGGAAGAAGAATGTTAAAAAAAGTGGCTAAAAGAATGAAATTATCTAATGAGATTAGAGACTATTTAATGATATTAACCAAATTACATTTAAGACCCATCGCTCTTGCAAAAACAAATATTACTGATAGAGCTGTTAGACGGGTCATGTATGAAGCTGGAGAATATATTGACGATCTTATGATTCTATGTAGGGCAGATGTCACAACAAAAAATAAGAAAAAAATTGCAAAATATATGAAAAATTTTGAACGTGTTGAAGAATTGATGTCTGATGTTAAACTCAAAGATGAAATGAGTGCATTTAAATCTCCAGTAGATGGCCATACTATAATGAAAACATTTTCACTAACAGAGGGCAGGGTTGTAGGAGAATTCAAGAAAAGAATTGAAGAAGCTATACTAGATGGTGATATAGAAAATACCTACGATGCAGCCTACCAATACATGCTAGATATTAAAGATCAAGTATTTAAAACCACATAATTATATTCTTAAGCAAATCATAAAATAAAAATTTAAACCATAAAAAAAAGGGAGGCTATTTCTAGCCTCCCTTTTTATTAATACTTACTAATTATATAGTGTGTATTATTTTAAAAGCATCAACTTTTGAGTTGTAACTTGACCAGCACCTTCAGCTCTTACCAAGTAAACACCACTTGATAAACTACCTGCATTCCATTGGAATGTATATGAAGGAGTAGCATCCATTACACCATCAACTAGTGTTGCAACTTCCTGACCTACTAGGTTATATACCTTAACAGATACATAGCCTGCTTCTGGAATTGCCAACTCTAATGTAGTTGTTGGATTAAATGGATTTGGATATGCTGCAGCCAATTTAAAGTCAACAACATCAGAGATTGATGTAGAACTTGTTGAAAGCTCTCTACCAGTCAAACCATTATCATCTGTAGCTGCAACAACATAAGATATGATATCATATTCGCCTGTTGTTGTACCTATAAATGAAAGGTCTTTCTGAGCAACAATCACTATTGTTGTATTATTGTCAATTGAACGTTTAGCAGCAATCTCTGCATTTGCTTGATCAACATCAACTAGCTCAATGCTAAAGTCAGAACCGTGACTTAATGTTAACTGAACACCATCTACAGTTCCATCTACACCTCTAACAGATAGTTGGTCAGAAGCAATTTCAATAATAGCTTCTGTAGCACCATTAGAACCTAATGTTCCACCACCTAAGATGTAGTTAACAACTGTAACGATATCAGTAACATTTACAACACCATCGGCATTCATGTCACCACATTCTAGCTCATCTGCACTAGTACCGCCACCTAAGATAAAGTTAACTGTTGTAACAATATCAGTAACGTTTACAATGCCATCACCACTTGTGTCACCATCAACACATGTAGGTTCTTCTGGACATTCTGTGTCGCCTTGACATGCACTTGAACCATCCCAACATTCTATAGAACAGTCACCTGCATCACAGTCAAACTCATCACAGTTGAAGTAAGCACCCCATGTACCATCATCACAGTAGCCATCACCAATCCATGATGCTAAATCAACACATGCACCAGAACAATCTACGATTGATGTACCTTCGCATACGCCAGCACAGTCATAAACTCCACTTGGGCATTCATCTTCAGCACCCGCAGCATCACATGCATCACCAGAAGCTTCAGTTGAACCTAATAGAGTTGAGTTACCAGTAACATTACCACATACGCTAGAACCAGTATCAAAACCATATACTAAGAAGTCAGATTGAGCAACTTCCCAAGCACCACTCCATGGGCCACCTGTTAGACAAGCGTCACATGAAACGTTTATAGTATAAGATACTTCTCTATTAGCATTATTATAGCTATCACTATAAGTAATTTCACCGGTTAATGCATTAATCATAATACTAGCTTCTACTACAAGAGTTTTATTAGCAGATTTAAGATCACCTGCTGATTCTCTTTTATACTTGTCAATTGCATGACTATAGTATTTTAGATTTGTAGTATTATCTGTTGAAAGTACATTAGCATGACTGCTACTTCTACCATCGCAATTTGCTTCATCAGAAGCATCTACGCAATCATCCCATCCATCACAGATGTAATAATCAGGTACACATCCATTAGGTGAGTAAGAAGTCCAATTAGACTCATCATCACCACAATAGTGTCCACCTGCAGCAGCACAATCTTCTTCAGCACTTCCACCACCATCATCAGCATCACCAGGACATTCACATCCTGTGCAATCCCAACCATAGTTAGCGATTAATGTAGCACAATCTAGACCATATGTATCCCAAGCAGCATCACAGTCAGCAGCACCGTAATTAGTTGCATCCCACTCACAACCATCAGCACTACCATCATCTTCACATTCATCTTCATAGCCACAAAGCTCTAGGCCTTCATCAGATCCATCAGCACAGTCAGGACCCCATCCAGCATTACAGAACTCGTTTGAGCCATCACATAAGTATGAAGCAGGAATACACTGATCACCTGATGCACACATAAACTGATCATCAGCACATGTAAACTCTTCACATTCAGTGCCTTCTTCTACACACGTTCCATCAGGACATGTTACAAGACCATTGTCTTCACATGTTTCTGGAACAGGACAATCACTTGTTGCTGTTGCAACAGCTAGTCCATCTTCATAATCAGCATTAAAGACTAATAAGAATTCTTCAGTTGTACCTGGGTCAAACCCATAGAAGAAGAATCCATCAGTAAATCCATATGCTGTAAGATCAAGTTCACCACCACTGTATGTGATTGATGTAGCTAAACATCCACCTTCCCAATTAAATGAGAAATAGCCTGAACCATCAGTATAACAATCATCTGCATAACCGTCACCATCAAGATCAACATCACCACCTGCAACAGTAAATGTAGCTGAACACTCAGCAGAATCACTATCATCACCTGGGTCAGAACAACCTTCGTTGCAACCATCACCATTTGATGAATATGAACTACCACAGTCACAACCATCACAATCATATTCATAACAAGCAAACTCTAAACCATATGATCCATCATCACAGTATCCATCACCGATCCAAGTAGTTAATACACCATCACCATTTGTATCTTCTGAACCTGCACATGAGTCATATGAAGTATTAGCACAGTCTTCATCACAGAACTCTGTACCAATACAATCTAATAGTGGGTCAGAACCATCTGCACATGTACCATCATCAGTTGGACAATCTTCTGCAGTAGCTGCACAAGAACCATCATCACATGTTACAAGGCCTTGGTCTTCACAAGTTTCAGGTCCATCATCACCATCAGATAAGTCATCCCAGTCCCATTGAACTGCAGAATAACCA
>CAYOTG010000027.1:5928-8334 GCA_964406825.1 uncultured bacterium | reverse complement strand
TTGGTTTTTTAATGAATGCTTTTAAATATGGAGCTCCTCCTCATGGAGGAATGGCCTTTGGTCTTGATAGAATTATTATGTTATTAACAGGTTCAAATCAAATTAGAGATGTTATAGCTTTTCCCAAAACAACTTCAGCAATGTCTTTGATGGACAATTCTCCTTCAAAAGTTGATGATGACCAGTTAAATGATTTAGGTCTTAAGATTAAATAATTTTGAAAAAGATTATCAAAATAAAAGATATTGATCCAATGTATTTTGCAGGCCCTTCAGATAAGAATATTAAATTCATTGAAACAATTTTTAAATCAACAATTGTATTAAGGGGGAATGAACTTTTAGTTAATGGAAGTAAGGAAGAAATACAGGTATTACAAAGATTAGTTGTTGATATGATTAATGTTATTACTAGAAAAGGAAGTATTTCTACCTCAGATATTAAAATTTTACTGCAATCTCAAAGTGAGAATTCTAATAATAAGGATGAGCTTTCTATAGATGAAAATATAGTTTTGCATACACATAAAGATCCAGTATATGCAAAAACTAAAGGTCAGAAAAAATACCATAAGGCTGTTTTGGAAAATGATATAGTTTTTGCTATTGGGCCTGCAGGTACTGGTAAAACATACCAAGCTGTTGCCTGCGCTGTTTCTGCATTAAAAAATAAAGAGGTAGATAGAATAGTAATAACACGCCCTGTTGTTGAAGCGGGTGAAAATTTAGGGTTTCTTCCAGGAGATTTAAAAGAAAAAGTTGATCCATATTTAACGCCATTATACGATGCTTTAAATAATATGTTGCCACCTGATAAGTTGAAAAAATATATGAATAATAAGCAAATAGAAATTGCTCCATTGGCATATATGAGAGGTCGTACTTTGCATAATTCCTTTATTATTCTTGATGAGGCTCAAAATTCAACTCAAATGCAAATGAAAATGTTTCTCACGCGTATAGGAGTGACTTCTAAATCCATTATAACAGGAGATGTAACTCAAATAGATTTAGGTGGAGGAGTACTGTCTGGACTGGTACACGCAATATCAATACTCCGGAACATTAAAGGGATAGAGTTTGTTTATTTTGATGAGAATGATGTTGTTAGACATCAGTTGGTTAAAGATATTATTAAAGCATATTCAAAGGAAGAAAAATAAAATGAGTGAAACATATATTTATGGATATTCAAGAACACCAATAGGTTGTTTTAATGGAGGCTTAAAATCAGTGTCTGCTCCTAAATTAGGAGCCTCTGTTATTAAGTCTGTTTTAACAAAATCAGGGTTTGATACGAACCAAGTTGATGAAGTTATTATGGGGAATGTTCTATCTGCAGGAATTGGTCAGGCTCCTGCTAGGCAAGCCTCAATCTATGCAGGTCTTCCTTATGCAACAAAATGTATGACCATTAATAAAGTTTGTGGGTCAGGTCTTAAAGCTATCATGCTTGCAGATCAAAGCATTAAGCAAGGAGATGCAAATATAGCTATTGCAGGTGGAATGGAGAATATGAGTTTAGCTCCTCACTATTTATTGAATTCAAGAGAAGGTTTGAATTTTGGTGATTCAAAGTTAAAGGATGCTATTTTACATGATGGACTATGGGATCCATATAATAAAATGCCAATGGGAGGATGTGCAGAAATTTTAAATGAAGAAGAAAGTATTTCTCGCGAAGATCAAGATGCTTTTGCTATTGAATCTTATGAACGTTCAAACCAGGCAATCAAAAAGGGCTATTTTAAAAATGAGATTATTCCGATTGAAGTAACAACAAAAAAAAATACTATATTAATTGATACAGATGAAGAACCTTTAAAATTTAATAAAGAGAAAATATTAAAACTAAGACCAGTATTTAAACAAGAGGGATCTATAACAGCTGCTAATGCTAGTTCTATTAATGATGGAGCTGCGGCAGTATTGGTCGCATCAGATTCAATAACAAACAGTAAAAAACCACATGCAAAAATAATAGCTCACACTTCTTTTGCAATGGATCCAGTTTATTTTACAAAAGCACCAATTTTTGCGATTGAAAAAGTTTTAGAAAAAGCTGATATGTCAATTAATGATATTGATTTATTTGAAATCAATGAAGCTTTCTCTTGTGTCTCTTTGGCTGCTATGAGAAAGCTCAAAATATCTAAAGATAAAATTAATATCTATGGTGGAGCTGTGTCATTGGGTCACCCAATAGGGGCATCTGGAGCTAGAATTTTAGTAACCCTATTAAACGCATTAGAAAATACTAAACAAAAATATGGAATTGCTTGCTTATGTATTGGTGGAGGAGAAGCATCAGCTATGATTGTAGAGAGAATTAATTCATGAATAAAATTATAGGTGTCATTGGTTCTGGAACAATGGGTAATGGAATTGCGCATGTTTTTGCAATGTG
>CAYOTG010000027.1:0-5828 GCA_964406825.1 uncultured bacterium | reverse complement strand
CTCAAAATGTAATTGGTATGCATTTTATGAATCCTGTTCCTGTAATGAAATTGGTAGAAATTATTAAAGGTGAAAAGACAAATAATTCAATTGTTAAAAGAACGCTAGACTATGTAA
This sequence comes from uncultured bacterium, assembly GCA_964406825.1. Classification (GTDB taxonomy): domain Bacteria; phylum Fidelibacterota; class Marinisomatia; order SCGC-AAA003-L08; family D37C17. The sequence goes on along the minus strand of CAYOTG010000027.1, from coordinate 5,711 downwards.
GTTCTATTAATAAAATTGCGGTGGAATGTAATGATTCTCCTGGTTTTGTATCAAATAGAATACTTATGCCAATGATTAATGAAGCTGCTTTTACATATATGGAAGGTGTTGCAACCGTTGATGCAATAGACCAAATTATGAAACTTGGGATGGGGCACCCAATGGGCCCTCTTAAATTAGCAGATTTAATAGGTATAGATGTATGTGTATCAATTATGAATGTTTTATTTGAAGGATTTAGAACTGAAAAATATCAAGTATGCCCACTGCTTAAAACAATGATTAGAGATGGTAAACTAGGAGTTAAAACAAAACAAGGATTTTATAAATATTGAAATGAATTTTGAGTTAACAGAAGAACAAAAATTAGTTCAAAAAACAGCAAGAGATTTTTCAAAATCAGAATTGCTTCCAGGAGCTGTTGAAAGAGATATCTCCAAAATTTGGCCTACAGAAGCAATTAGAAAAATGGCAGATTTAGGGTTTCTGGGTATGATGGTGAATCCAAAATGGAATGGTGGGGGCATGGACTCTATATCTTACACTATAGCAATGGAAGAAATTGCGCGATCTGATGCTTCAGCATCTGTTATAATGTCTGTTAATAATTCATTAGTTTGTTATGTACTAGAAAACTATGGCACTGATTTTATTAAAACTAATTATTTATCCAACCTTGCAAGTGGAGAAAAATTAGGAGCTTTTTCACTTTCTGAACCTCAATCAGGATCAGATGCATCTAATATGAATACTACTGCGATAAAAGATGGAGATTCCTATATCATAAATGGTACAAAAAACTGGGTAACAAATGGACTGAACTCTGATTATGTAATAGTATTTGCTATCACTGAAAAAGGAGTGGGACATAAGGGAATATCTTGTTTTTTAGTTGATAAAGGCATTGAAGGATTTGAAGTTGGTAAGCCTGAAGATAAATTAGGAATTCGTTCTTCAGATACAACGGAATTATATTTTGATAATGTATCTGTTTCTAATAATAATTTGATTGGTAAAGAGGGAGAAGGTTTTAAGATTGCACTTAGTACCTTAGATGGTGGAAGAATTGGTATTGCAGCTCAAGCGCTTGGTATTGCACAGGCTTCTTTAGATAATTCAATATCATATTCAAAGGAGAGAAAACAGTTTGGTAAGCCAATATCTAGTAATCAAAGTATTCAAAATAAGTTAGCTAATATGGCAATAGAAATTGAATCAGCTAGATTATTGATACATAAAGCTGCATGGCTTAAAGACTTAAAGCATGATTTTGGGTATGCTGCTTCCATGGCAAAAGTTTATGCTTCAGAAGTTGCTATGCGTGCTTCAACTGAATGTGTGCAAATACATGGAGGTTATGGCTATATAAAGGAAACAGGTGTTGAGCGTTTAATGAGAGATGCAAAAATTACGCAAATTTATGAGGGTACATCAGAAATTCAAAGATTGGTTATTGCTCGTCATTTGCTGAAATAAAGTTTTTTTATATTTATGGATAAAGAAAAAAAAAGAATATCAAGGTATATTTGTCTTCAAGCAATCTATGCTTATGAAGTTTCAGAAGATTCTTCTATTCCATCAAAACACAATTTTTCGTTTACAAAACATTTTCACGAAGATTTAAAAGATTTTTTTGGAGAATTGTCAGAACCACAAATTTTATATTCAAAGCGGTTATGTGAAGCTTCAATTCAAAATAAAGATTTTATTGATACATTAATAAAAGATAGATTAAAAAATTGGGATATATCCAGATTGGCAATCATTGATAAAATTATTTTAAGAATGTCAGCTTCTGAAATGTTTTTTATTGATGATGTGCCTCCAAAAGTATCTATTGCTGAGGGAGTAGAAATAGCAAAAGTGTTTAGTACTAAGGATAGTAGTAGTTTTGTTAATGGTATCCTAGATGCTATATATAATGATGTATATATGAAAGATAAAGAAAACAATAAAAACTAATGTCTATTTTTTCTAAAGTTATAAAAACAGTTTTTGGAACAAAATCTGATAAAGATTTGAAAGTTCTTCAACCTTATGTAGAAGAAATCAATAAATGTTATTCAGAGCTTTCCAGTTTGTCAGATCAAGAAATAAAAGATAAATTCCTCGCGCTTAAACAGAGCTTCCATGATTTAATCAATACGAGTAAATCTGAATTTATAGAACAGAAAATAGATAGTGATTTGATTGATGACAAATTATATGCGTTAGAGAAAGAATATTTAGATGATTATATGGTGGAAGTTTTTGCAATTGTTAAGGATGTCTCAAGGAGGTTATGCAACAAAAAATATATGGTAATGGAACAAGAGATTGAATGGAATATGATTCCTTATGATGTTCAGTTGATAGGAGGAATTGTATTGCATAAAGGGAAAATTGCTGAAATGAAAACAGGTGAAGGGAAAACTTTAGTATCCACCCTTGCCATAGTGCTTAATGCTTTGACAGGCAGAGGATTACATGTTATTACTGTCAATGATTATTTGGCTGAAAGAGATAGCCAATGGATGGGACTTTTATATAATTTTTTAGGTTTATCAGTAGGGTGCATTCTTAATCAAATGGATCCTCAAAAGCGAAAAGAAATGTATGCTTGTGATATAACCTATGGAACTAATAGCCAATTTGGGTTTGATTATTTGAGGGATAATATGGCTAGCAGTGTAGAAACTCAAGTTCAACGAGGGCATGCTTATGCTATTGTAGATGAAGTAGATTCTGTTTTGATTGATGAAGCCAGAACACCTCTTATTATATCTGGCCAAATTGAATCTCAGAGAGATGAACAATATACAGAATGGAAATCAATGATAGAAAATCTAATCAAGAAGCAAAGAAATAACCTTAATTCTATGTTATCTGATGTGGATGATTTATTAGAAAAAGATAAAAAAGAAGCTGGCAAGATAATGCTACTTGCTCAACGAGGAGCTCCAAAACTTAAAAAATTATTAAAACTTTACCAACAGCAAGGAATCAAGCAATTGATAGGTCAGGTAGAAAGTGAATATATAAGAGAAAAAACATTAAATGATCTTGATGAAGAATTATACTTTTCTATTGATGAAAAATCAAATGTTATAGATTTATCTGATAAAGGACGAGAATTTTTATCTCCAAGTAATCCTGAACATTTTATTATTCCAGATTTAGGAGAATCTTTTCATGGTATAGAAAGTAAACATTCTGATTCTAATAAAGTCGCTTTGGAAAAAGAAAAAATCCAGGCATTACATTCTGAACGTAGTGAAAGAATTCATGCTATCAATCAGTTGTTAAGAGCATATTCATTGTTTGAAAAAGATGTAGAATATATTGTTCAAGATGGAAAAGTATTAATCGTAGATCAGCATACGGGAAGAGTGATGCATGGCCGACAATTTTCTGATGGTATGCACCAAGCCATAGAAGCAAAAGAGAATGTTGCTATACAAAGAGAGACTCAAACGGTTGCAACTATTACCATCCAAAATTATTTTCGTATGTATGAAAAGTTATCAGGTATGACAGGAACAGCTCTAACAGAATCTGTAGAATTTATGCAAATTTATAAATTAGATGTTGTTGAAATTCCAACAAATCAATCCATCGAAAGAATAGATCATGAAGATCTTATTTATAAAACAAGAAAAGAAAAATATATAGCAATAATAGATAAAATAAAGGAATTGTATGCAAAGGGACAGCCAGTGCTTGTTGGAACAACCTCTGTTGAGGAATCTGAAGTTTTGGCTAAGATGTTAAAAGTGACCAAGTTGCCTCATAATGTTTTAAATGCAAAGCAGCATCAGAGAGAAGCAGAGATTGTTACTAGAGCAGGTCTTAAAAATTCCATTACAATTTCTACTAATATGGCAGGAAGAGGAACAGATATTAAATTGGGAGAAGGAGTACTAGATTTAGGGGGATTATTCATCTTGGGTACAGGTCGTCATGAATCAAGAAGAATAGACTTGCAATTAAGAGGACGTGCAGGTCGACAAGGCGATAGAGGCGATTCTGAATTTTATCTAAGTTTAGAAGATAATCTTATGCGGTTGTTTGGATCTGATAGAATCTCAAAAGTAATGGATACGCTTGGTATAAAAGAGGGAGAAGTTATTACTCATCCCATGATTACAAAATCTATAGAAAGAGCCCAGAAGAAAATAGAAGCGATGAACTTTGCTTCAAGAAAAAACATTATAGAATATGATGATGTTATGAATTACCAAAGAGAAGTTGTATATAATAGAAGAAATTTCTCATTACATGAGGAAGATATATCTATTGAATTAAATCATATTATTGAAGAATATGTGGACGATCTTATTGAAGAATATTGTGGCGACAATAATATAGATAATTGGAACTTTGATACTTTTAAATCAGAGATATTAAATACGTTTTCTCTAGAATTAAAGAATAGTGACCAAATTAGTAATACCAGTATGCTACGAGATACTATTATGAAGGGTGCATCACAGATTATTTCATTTAAAAAAGATAACGTCAACGAAGAATTATTTGATCATTTCCAAAGATTTATTATTCTAAGAACTATTGATAAAGAATGGCAAGATCATCTTTATATGATGGATCAGTTAAGAGAGGGTATTGGGTTAAGAGCATATGGACAAAAAAATCCTCTGGTTGAATACAAACATGAAGGTTTTGCAATGTTTGAAACTATGATGAAAAGTACAAATACTGAAACTTTAAAACGTATATTTAGAACAGATATATCCAGCCTTAGCCAATCAACCCCTATGACCCATAAATCTCAACCTAAAAATATACAAACAAAAAGCGATTCTAATATTTTGGCAAATATAAACACTCCTCCATCGGAAAGTTCTGCTTCCCCTCCTCCAGATTTTCTCAATAAGCCAAATGTTCCAATGGCTCCAAACCAAAAAAGGCAACCTGTTGTCGTAGACAAAAAAATAGGAAGAAACGATAAAGTTACGATTCAAAAAGGGGCTGAAACAAAAACGATTAAGTATAAAAAAGCGGAACAGTTTATTAATGATGGTTGGCAGATAATAGACCCATCATAAAAATCACCAAATTAAAGCAAAAAATCAAAGTATAAAAAAAACTTCTGTATTATTGGAAAGTTATGTAAATTCCCCTTCTCTCTGATTGATAGTTGTAACAAATTGACACAAATTTTTGTTATGAATATTGTCGAGAGAAACCAAATTTTAGTGTGCGATAAAAGATTTATATAAATTGAAAAGAAAGGGAACGATAATGTTTAACCAAAATCATAGAATGTTCTTCAGAACATTAATTTCATTTTTATTATTAGGTAGTTTTATGTTTGCAGACCCAACGGATGGTTGTGAACTGAATACAAATCAATTATTTTTAACATCTGATGGTGATGTTCTATATAATTCAAATACAGATATTGGTGGATTCCAATTTACAGTAGATGGAACGACTGCATCTGGGGGCTCTGGTGGAGCTGCAGCTGATGCAGGATTCACAGTTTCTGCAGGTGGATCAACTGTTCTTGGATTCTCATTTACAGGATCTTCAATTCCTGCTGGATGTGGAACTTTACTAACTCTCGCATTAGATGGCGAAGCTACGGGTTTAAGTGATATTGTTATTTCTGATCCTAGTGCAAACTCAGTTCCATTTACTTATTGGACTGAAGGTGATGGTGGTGGTGGTGATGGTGGTGTTGTTGAAGATGGCTGTGATCTCCCAGCTAA
>CAYOTG010000026.1:0-8797 GCA_964406825.1 uncultured bacterium | reverse complement strand
ATTCTTTAACAGGTTCAATAAGTTTTAATTTCATTTTTTCAGGAAGACCTCCAACATTATGGTGAGATTTAATAGTTTTAGCTGAACCACCATACCCCCCAGATTCAATAATATCTGGATATAACGTTCCTTGTGCTAAAAAATCTATTTTTCCATAATTAGAAGTAATTTTCTGAAATTCCTCAATAAAAAGCAATCCTATAATACGTCTTTTCTCTTCAGGATCTTTTACATTTTTTAATTTATTAAGAAAAACTTCGGATCTATCGTACAAATTAATTCCTAAATCTAAAGATTTATTAAACATATCAACAACTTCCTGAGCTTCATTTTTTCTTAATAGACCATGGTCAATAAATACACAAATAGCATTATCTCCTATTGCTTTTTTCATAATTGTTGATACCACTGTGGAATCTACCCCTCCACTCAATGCACATAAAACCTTTGAATCTTTAACTGTATCTCTGATATGAGATATAGTGCTTTTAATAAAATTTTCAGAATTCCAATTTGGAACTGTTTGACATATATCTAATACAAAATTTTTAATAATTTTTTTACCTTCCTTCGTATGCACAACTTCAGGGTGAAATTGGACACCGTATATACTTCCATTATGATTTTCAACAGAGGATATAACATTATTTTCTGATTTACTGGTAACCATCCAATCTTTTGGCATATTTTCAATGCGATCTCCATGACTCATCCAAACACTTGTCTTAGAAGATACATCACTAAAAAGTTTGCTCTCTTGCTCTTTTATAATTTCAGAGGGGCCATATTCTCCAATATTGCCACTCTTAACAGTTCCATTAAAATTCTCTATTAATAATTGTAAGCCATAACAAACTCCTAAAATAGGAAAATTATAAGAAAAAATATTTTGATTTAGCTTAGGGGATGATTTATCATATACACTAGAAGGACCTCCTGATAAAATAATTCCATTAATATTATTGAAGTCAACATATGAGTCTTTGAAATCATGGGGCAAAATAATAGAATATACATTAAGCTCTCTAACTCTTCTAGCTATTAATTGAGTATATTGTGATCCATAATCAATAATTGCAATAGTATTATTGTTCATTTTTTAACAAATAATTTCATAAGTAATGTTAATCTATTTTTAAGGTCTTTTCTATGTACAATATCATCTATAAAACCTTTTTTTAATAGAAATTCTGATTTTTGAAAACCATCTGGTAAATCCTGACCTATAGTTTGCTTAATAACTCGAGGACCTGCAAAACATATCAAAGCATTTGGCTCTGCTAAAATTATATCTCCTAGCATTGCTATGCTAGCTGAAATACCTCCTGTGGTAGGATCTGCAATAACAACGATATAAAAACCACCATTTTGAGAAAATCTTGCTAGTTTAGAACTTGTTTTAGCCAATTGCATTAAACTGTATGCACCTTCTTGCATGCGGGCACCGCCTGATGATGTAATGATAATTAATGGTAAATTTTCTTCCTCTGCTTTGACTATCGATTGTGATATTTTTTCACCCACAACAGAACCCATACTTCCACCAATAAAGCTAAAATCCATCACTCCTAAAACTACTTTAGTATTATTAATATATCCAGTCAATGTGGTGATTGCTGAATTTTTATTTGTCTTTTTAATATTTTCTCTAATCTGAGTTTTATACTCTTTTTGAATATTAAAATCTAAAGGGTCAGAAGAAATAATATTTTCTGAAAATTCTTCATATTTATTATTATCTATGAGAAGTTTTATATAATCGTCACTTGTTATTCTAAAATGAAAGGAGCATTCATGACAAACAAAATGATTATCTTGAAGAACACTTTTATAAATAACAACCCGACATTCTGGGCAGCTATACCACATACCTTCTTTTGTGTCTCTTTTATTGAAAGTTTTAATATTCTTTGAATCTCTTCTAAACCAATCTGGCATAATAATTAATTATTTTTTGTTAAATAAATTGGAGAAATTTCAGATATATGTTTTTTCTCTTCTACTAGTAAATCATGATTTTTCAGTAAATAATCAACTAAATTTAATGATGAGGTTAGAACTTCAGTATAATTAATATTTGATATTTTATTTAAACCATAACCATAAAAATCAATATCCTTTAAATTAGTAATACAATCGCAGCCTTGCTTACCTATTGGATTACCATCAGAAAATTCTTGATAAAAAACATAATCTCTATGAGAAAAAATTGCAACATAATAATTACCTTTAATATCTAATGTTGAATTCATTGATTCTATTGTATTAATTGGGATAATATTTTTTTGAATAACATATGCTAAACCTTTCATAAAACTAGATCCTACTCTAAGTCCAGAATAAGACCCTGGTCCTATAGCTAAAACTAAATAATCTAAAATATCTAGAGATATATTGTTATTTTTAATCATTAAATCAACATTTGTAGCTAATAACTTAGTATGACTTGAATTGACCAATTCATGATTAGTATCAATAATTTCATTATTAATGCATAAACTAATACTACAGATATCTGTAGATGTATCAATGGCTAAAAAGTTCATAATTACTAAAGATTCTTCTTTTATTTAATTCAAGATGTTCAAAAAAAATAGAAATCATATCATTAGGCAATAAATCTTTCACAAGATTACCCCATTCTAAAATAATAATATTATTAGAATAGAGGTATTCATTCAGGCCTATAACTTCCCATCTTTTAGTATCATTTTCTCTATAAAAATCAATATGTATTACTTTAACATCTGCTTCATATTCATTAATCAATGTAAATGTAGGAGATGTCACTTCATGCTTATAATTTAATCCTTTTAATATCCCTTTAACGAATGTTGTTTTTCCTGCTCCTAATTCACCTTCAAGAGATAATATATCTCCAGGCTTGAGTTTTGAAGATATCTTTTCTCCAAGATACATACATTCTTCTGGTGTTTTAAGAATTATATCAATCATTATAATTTTATTTTTTACGAAGATGAATCAATGGGACAATCATTTCATCCATGGAAATACCTCCATGTTGAAATGTATTTTTATACATATTTACATATTTATGATAATCATTGCTATAAACGAAATAACTACTATCTTTTGCAATGATATATTCAGTATTAATATCAAACATTGGGAGGTTATATTCTAAAGGTTTATTGATTTTAAAAACATGTTTATTATCTACTCTCAAATTCCTGCCATATTTATATCTAATACCCATGGATGTTGCTTGATCTCCCTTTACTAATTGAGGTTGATTTATATTTGTATTACCATGATCAGAGGTAATAACTATATCTACATTATCCCAATTTTTAAATATTGCTAAAGCTTCATAAAGCCAAGAATTTTCAAACCAGTTATAAATAGATTTTCTATATGCCCCTTCATTTGGAATTAATTCAGATAAAACTTTTGATTCAGAACGCGAATGTCCAAGAATATCTACAAAATTCACAACAATATTCAATATATCAATATTTTTGTAATCATTAGCTTTATTAACAAATTTATTTCCACTATTAAAATCTGATATTTTAAAATACTTGTGTTTTAATTGATTGAAATTATTTTTCAATAAAAGCTTATTAAACAAAGTGCCCTCAAAACCATTCAATTTATTATCATAAAACATTTTTTTCCAAAGATCTGGATATTCTTGTTTAAGAGTATTGGGTAACATACCACTAAATAGTGCATTCCTTGCAAAGGGCGTTGCCGTTGGAATAATAGCAGTATGAAAACCTTCTTTGATTGTATAATCAGGCTGCAATAATGTAGAAATCATTTTCCATTGATCTAACCTTAGACAATCAATGATTATAAAAATCAATTGTCTATTTTGACTTATAATTGGCTTAAGTATACTATTAAATACTTGGTGAGATAACAGGGGAGTATCTTCCAAAGATTCTGAGTCATTAATCCATTCTTTATAATTATCTAATATAAACTTACAAAATTTATTATTTATAGTTTTTTTCTGTTCATCTAACATATTGATTATATTTTTATCTTCAATATCAGAAAGAATTATTGACCAATTACATATATTATTATAAACTTTATACCAATCAGACATTGTCTTAATATTTTCAATTTCAATAGATAGATTATTAAAATATTTAATAAATTCTTGAATATTCTTATCTGTGGTAATTTTTTTATTATCAAATATATTTTTACATGCCATTAATATTTGGCTTGGATTTACTGGTTTAGTCAAATAATTAGATATATGGGCACCAATTGCTTCTTCCATTAACCATTCTTCTTCATTTTTTGTAATCATAATAATAGGAATATCTGGCCAATTATTTTTTAAAATAGCAATAGTTGATAATCCATCTAGTCCTGTCATCATCTCATCAATTAAAACTAAATCAACAGATGTTGTTTTTTTACATTCATCAATAGCATCTTCACCTGAATTAACAGCTGTAACCTTATAACCCTTTTCTTCTAAAAATATTATATGGGGTTTTAATTGATTAATTTCATCATCAGCCCAAAGTATATGTTTACCATTCATGCTCATTTTTTATCTAATCTATAATGACCGTCCCAATTTTTATCTGGAGGATTATCAGTAAATTCATAACATCGTTTAATAAATATAACACTAGGATTTATATCCTTTCTATGCAAAATAGTTTCATATTTTTCACTTTTTTTGAAACATTTAATTGCATTGTTCCAATCTTGCTGATAATAATATTCTAATCCTTTATGAAATAATTCAATCAATTTGGATGTATCACTGTGTGTTTCTCCTTTATATCCAAATATTTCAATTGTTTGTCTCCACTCACTAAATCCTTTAAATATAACTTTATCAATATATCGCCATTCGTAATAATCTGTTCCTGCTGCTTGAAGAGTATTGTAGGTAGTATGGAAATATATTCCATATAATTTTGCTCCTGATTCTAAACGAGAAGCTAAATTAACTTCTTCTCCCATCATTGTATAATTCATATTAAGGCTAGACCCCATATTCCCTGTTACCATTTCACCTGTATTTATACCTATTCTCATATTCATATTTAAAACATTACTAGACCATTTATCACCCTGTTTTTTCCAACGGTTTTTAAGCGATAATAAATTCTTCTGAAGATTAATACCAGTGTCTAATGCCTGTTTAGCATGTCTTTCAGTAAATACAGGAGCACCAAAAAATGCAATAATAGCATCGCCTTGATACTTATCTAGGGTTCCTTTATTATTAATTAATATTTCTGTTTGTTCAGATAGAAATTCATTAAGTAATTCGACAAGATCTGAAGCAGAAAGTTCTTCTGCAATTGTAGAGAATGATTCAATATCTGAGAAAAAAGCTGTTCTTACGCCACTTTGGCCACCAAGTTCTGGCATCTTTTTGCTAGTATAAATATCATCAATTAACTTAGGAGAGAGATACCTACCAAAAGTTTCTCTAAGGAAAAGCTTATTTTTTTGTTCATTAAATAAATTATAAGATAAATTAAGTCCATAAGTAGTTAAAATAGTTGCAATAGGAAAAAATACAGGTACTAAATACAGCGTATCTGTAATATTATATGGGGCAAGATTAAAAGATAAATTAAATAATTGTCCAATTATTTTTAAAAGCCATAATTGATCATTGATAAATAACCCCATTGACACAGAAAACCAAATTAAACATAATGCAATAATAGATGATATGGTAATAAATATATAAGAACTATTAGATATCAATAAAGTTATCATTACAAAACCTGTAATCATTAATAAATGATAAATAAATGATTCAGATGTTAAATTCAATGCCTGTGTTGGAACTTTAATATATTGACCATCAATTAACTGCTGTATCGCATTTGCATGAAATTCTAATCCAGGAGTCGGATACTCATTATTATTATAACTAAAAAATGGTGTTTCATTAAAATCATGGTCTTCTTTTAACGATGATCCAATAACAATAACTTTATCCTTAAAAGGACTCCTATCTTTAAATATATTATAATAATCATTATTAGGATTAATATACATATCTATCCAATTACCATCTTCATCTATTCCATCATCTAAGAGATTATAATCTACATTATCTATAATTTGAGATACAGAATATCTTTTAAATGTACGTGGTTCATATGTTGATGATGGTGGACCATAATAATTAATAAGGAATGAAGCTTCTTTTCTAAATGCATGAATAGATAAACCATTAATATCAATTTTATCATTTTCAACATCTTGAATAATATTATTTTTCTTTTGATCTAAATCTAAAAAAGCCAAAGCAGATTGTACCCCGAAGGATATATGCTTTTCATTAGGCACAGAAGGAACAATACCAAAAATTGAATATCTCCTACTTACATTATCAATCGCATCAACCTCATGATCTACCAATCCAATATAGGGATTAGCTTCCATTATAGATTTAGTAGGAGTTATTAAATAAGTACTAGGAACTCTATTAGGTTCAAAACCTATTTTAGATGCTAAAATAATCTTTGTATTATGCTTTTTTGCATAATTGATTGCTTGTTTAAACTCCTCATCCTGATTTTGATAATCACAATCATTGCATTCGGAATAACTATTTTTCTCAAAAATTATAGATGAAAAATCCTCTGAATCAAATTGGACATCAAAAGCTATCACTTTTGCACCTGCATCTGTTAAGTTTCGTACTACTCTTGCCCAAACATTTCCACGAGGATATGGATAGGGTTCTGGAATCAATCTATAAGCTTCATCATCAACTTCTACTAATACAACATCTGTAATATTTTCAGAATCAGGTAAAGGACCTCTTATTTTAAATCTCAAATCATACAATTTAGTCTCTAATATACTGTATACTCCAAAATTGTGTAAGAATAGATTAAAAACAACAGATATAAAACCTATTATAAAAATTTTATAATTTATGTTTTTCATATTATGGTTTTTCTAGAAATTATAGGATATATTAGCTTTTATAATAGAGTTTTGATAATCATCTTCATCCATTATTTTTCTATTATAATATCTTAAATTAATATCCATAAATAAATTTTTATATAGCTTTAAATTAATTAAAAACTTAAGACCATATTGGCTGTATGAGGAAGACCCATCGCCCTTTGAGTAATCTATCCAGGCTCCAAGTTTATCTACTAATTTATTATTATTATAATTCATACCTAAGCGTGTAGATAGTATATCTTGCTCTGTATATGCAGATGATTCTTCTTTAGAATAGGTATAAGAACTATTTGAAAAATAAAAATCTGTATTAAAGGAATCATTTATAAAACTTTTTAGTGATAAATTATAATTATTAGAAATAGAAGATGGAGAAATATAAGTAGGATCTACAGATAATCTTTCTTCAAATAATAAATCTTTTGTATCTGAACTATATACAGATAAACCTAAAGTATGATTGATTTTAAGTAAGTTGAAATTATAATTCATATAAATATTCAAATTATCTGTTTCTGTAATAGCTCTAGTATCTGTAGTATCAATTGGTACACCAAAATTTGGATTTTCTATCCATTCTCCATCACCATCTTCACAAGTTGACTGATTATTAAAATTCATATCATCACATACATTTTCGTAATCATCAGTGATTATATCAAATATTCCATTATTTTTATTATAAATACCATAATTAATAGTAAAACTTGGTAGATTGATTTTTGGATAGTAACTGATATTAATATCATATTTATCAGATTGAGATTTACTTGATGCATCCGTTAAACCATTGCTTGTTGATTTCCAACTTAGCAATAAGAACATTCTATTATTTAATAATTTAATTCTATCACTTATATATTCTTCCTTGGTATCACTTTGTAAATATGAATTCCCTAAAGAATTAAATTCAGCACCAACCTTTTTAATACCAAAATGAATATTTTGTTTAGGATAAATCATCCTAACATTAAAATCATAAGCAACCTCTGGATAGTTTAAAATATCTGAAAAGCTTTTACCGTATTCTTCATTAAGTAATGAAGGAATGACTGGTGTCATTTGACTCGGATTATAATGAATTAAATCTTCTAAATCTTGAGGATTCGGGAGATCATTCAAATTTGCGCCAGGTTCATTAACATCTAAAACAATTAATACCCCCTCTGCATCATATGCATTACAGTCTCCCCAATAATAATCATCTGGAAAATCATTGTGATAAGTACGCCCTAGGTAACAATCTTGAAAATCATCTTCAGGGAGAATAGTATCTAATTCATATTTTGTTGTAATAGGATCCCAAATATTATTATTTAGTGCACTTAATGCAATACTTGCATTTACTTTAATTGTATTAGAATTAATTTTCATATCAGTTCCAATAACAAAATTATCTTTAGGTGTATCTGACCAATCTTCCTCTAAATAATTAATATTATCTTCATCAATATCTAAATCGTTAAATTCGGGTACCTCATCTAAAACTGTTACTAAATCATCATATAGAATTTCTATATTCTGTATCTTCTGTTTAATGGGGCACCCCTCCGTACCACAGGATGCACATTCTACTGTGAAATCAGGAGTGGTTGGAAAACAAGTTCCTACTATAATTGTTGATGTTTCATGTACAATAAATTCTTCTAATTCTTGAATCACTGTCATATAATCAAATGTATCATCTGTACCTAAAATATTAATATCCTCATATAAAATATCATCACCATCATATATGTCATTATCATTAAAATCTACATAATAATCAGAATCAAACAGTTCTGTTATTGCATCTAGATTAATAATTGCTCCATCAACCATAGTATTAACGGACCCAATATTATCTTTAACTTTC
>CAYOTG010000025.1:0-8810 GCA_964406825.1 uncultured bacterium | reverse complement strand
AGCTTCTTTAGTTTTAATAAATGTTTTATTAAAATCTGTAATAGCTTTTTTTAGTTCTGCTTCAGTGTCTTCTTCAATTTTACCAGATGTTGATATACTTTCAATCATTTCCATTTTATTAGCTGTTAAATATTCGATTAAACTTCCTTCATAATCTATAACTTGATCAATAGCAATATCATCCATGTATCCATTAACACCAGCAAAGATAATTATTACTTGATTTTCAACACTCATAGGAACATATTGTTTTTGTTTTAATATTTCAACCATCACTTTACCACGATTCAGTTGTTTTAAGGTAGCATCATCAACAGATCCAAACTTTGCAAATGCTTCTAATTCTCTAAACTGGGCTAAATCAAGCTTTAATGTTCCAGCTACTTTTTTCATAGCTTTAATTTGTGCAGATCCACCAACTCTTGATACAGATATACCCACATCCACAGCAGGACGGATACCCGAATTAAAGAGGTTAGTATCTAGGAATATTTGCCCATCAGTAATAGATATTACATTAGTAGGGATATATGCTGATACATCCCCTTCTTGTGTCTCAATAACAGGTAAAGCTGTTAATGATCCCCCTCCTAAGTCATCGCTTAATTTACTTGAACGTTCAAGTAAACGACTATGAATATAGAAAACATCACCAGGGTATGCTTCACGTCCAGGAGGTCTACGTAACAATAATGACATTTGTCTATAAGCACTAGCCTGTTTAGATAAATCATCATATACAATGAGAGCATGTTTTCCATTATCTCTAAAAAATTCTCCCATTGAAGACCCCGCATATGGAGCTATGTATTGCATTGGGGCAGGATCTGAAGCATTAGCTGTTACTACAATAGTATAATCCATTGCACCAGCTTTTTCTAATTCTCCAACTACCCTAGCAACGGTTGAAGCTTTTTGTCCAATGGCGACATAGATACAATAAACATCTGAATCTTTTTGGTTTATAATAGTATCAATAGCAATCGCTGTTTTTCCTGTTTGCCTATCTCCAATTATTAATTCTCTTTGGCCTCTTCCTACAGGTGTCATACTATCAATACTTTTTAATCCAGTTTGAAGGGGTTCAACAACAGGCTGTCTTTGCATAACACCTAAAGCCTTTCTTTCAATAGGATATGATCGTGATGCATTAATGTTTCCCTTCCCATCTAAAGGTTGACCTAAGGGATTGACAACTCTTCCAATTAATTCATCGCCTATAGGTACTTCAACAATTTTACCGGTTCTTTTGGCGATATCTCCTTCTTTAACAAGGCTACTATCCCCAAATAATACAATTCCAACTGAATCTTCTTCTAGGTTTAGAGCCATTCCAAAAACACCATTTGGAAGTTCTACTAACTCAGAACTCATGATATTTTCTAATCCACTAACTCTTGCTACTCCATCCCCAATATAAATCACTTCACCTACCTCAGCAACATCTATATTCGCATTATGAGATTGCAGTTGTTTTTTTAATGTTGATATTATTTCTTCTGTTTTAAAATCCATTATAACTCCTAATAGTTACATATTATGTAATGTTTTTTTTAATTGGTTTAATTGACAACTAACAGAGTTGTCAAAAATTTTATTTTCATGTTTTATTTTCATTCCACCAAGTATGGATGCATCTACTGAGGATTTAATTTGATAATTTAATCCTGAAAATAATTGTTTTATTGTATCTTCATCCAATAATTCAGCAGTAATAACTTCAATTTTATTAGCACCGAGTTCTTTTTTTGCTAAGCTTAAAAATTTATTAATAATATTAATAATACAACTTGCTTGCTTATGTGTAATTACAATACATAAGAATTCAACGATTGTTTCTTCAAAATTAATTAATACCTTTTTAATGATAGTATGTTTTGTTTCTTCATCTAATCTTTTTGATTCAAATAACAATCTAAAACTAGCTTCTTTTTTATAGATTTGTTTAATAGCTCCAAGCTGCTCTACAAAAACATCAGTAATATTATATTGTTTAGCTACATCCAACAGAGTATATGAATATTTGTTGATTTTGTTTTTCATGTATTAATTTTTTTCTTGAAACGATTTCACCGTTTTTTCGATAATGTTTTTATTATCTTCATTATTTAAATTACGTTTTATTATTTTTTCAGAAGCATCCAATGCAATTTCTACTACCATAGTTTTAATATCATTTAATGCTTGATCTTTTGCAGATTCAATATCAGCTTTTGCATTTGATATTAGAGCATCATATTTTTCTTGTCCTTCTTCTGATAGTTTGTTTTTAAGATTTTCACCCGCATCTTTTGCCTCTGCAATAATTTGGCTTGCTTCTTCTCTAGCTTTAACTAATATTTTTTCATTATCTTTAGCACTTTGAGCCTGATCCTCAATTATTTTTTCAGCTTGATTAAGGGATTCTTCTATTTGCTGCGCCCTGCCATCTAAAGCCTCCATGAGCGGTCCCCATGCTTTCCACCTCAATATGAAAAGCAATATCAGAAATGTTACAATTGTCCAAAGCAACAGTCCAATATCAACAGTTAGCCATTTATCAAGCCATCCTCCACCTCCTGCATCAGGAGGACTTCCTGCAAATGATATTCCTATTAATATTATATAAAACGTATTATGTATTCTATTCATTGGCTTATCCAACAACAGCTAAAATACATACAACTAGAGCGATAATTGCAACTCCCTCAAGCAAAAACAAAGGAAGATTTACGGCTCCTGTTATATCTTTAGCTGCTTCAGGTTGTCTTGAAATTGAATTTGCAGCAGCAGATGCAAACATACCAATCCCTACACCCGCACCTATTACCACCATTCCTGCTCCTATTGGAGCAAAACCAGCAGCATCAGCAGCAAACATAAAAGATGTACCGATTAAGCCTAGCGTTATCTTTTTTAATGATGACATTTTTTATTCTCCTATTTATATTATTAGTGATCCGCATGAATTGCCATACCAATAAAAACACATGACAACAGCGTAAAAACATAAGCTTGTACTAAACTCACAATGAGTTCTAAACCATAAATACCAGTATTTAATAATACTGCAACAAATCCCGCAAATAATCCTGTACTGTATGATAATGGTTCAGGATTCCCTCCATGAGACATCAAATAGGTATAACTTTGTCCATCCTGAATTCCATTTCCTAAAATTATTGGCAAGGCAAAAATTGCAACCATACCTATATGACCAGCAGTCATATTTGCTCCAAGTCTCATAGTTAAAGCAAAGGGCTTTACAAACATTCCAATAATTTCGATTGGAATTAAAATTATTAACACCGGTTTAGGAACATCTCCTGGCACCATATTTTTCCAATGACCAACGAAGCCATGCTTTTTGATACCAGCGATAATAATCATAAAAAATGTAATTATTGCAAATGCAACAGTTACACTAAAATTACCCGTTGGGGTTGAACCGCCGCCGCCGCCCCACTTTATAAATTCAAAAAAGGGTATTAGCCCTAAAAGATTACATACTAAAATAAAAACAAAAAATGTCATAGCAACAGGTGTCCATGTCCTTGAATATTTTTCACCTATATTAGGAATAACAATCTCTTTATTGATAAAATCCATTAATATTTCAAAAATTTGAGATAACCCCCCAGGCTTAGCATTTACATTGTCTCTATATTTTTTAGTTGCAAGAAGTGCTAATATAATGGTAGTTACTGCCGCGATTAAGAGCATAATAACATGCTTAGAAATAGGGATGCCATATACATGCACAATACTTGAATCTGCAACGTGATGTAAAATAGTGTCTCCCCATCCGGTGAATTGTCCACCACCACCGAATAAAGAAGAAAAGAGAATAATAACAAGAATTAGAATATTATTTTTTTTGTTCATTATTTAGTACAAATTTTTGTAAAACAAATCCTTCTATAAAATGAAAAACAACTACAATAAAACAACCCACTATAATAAATAAATCAATCTCAGAGATACTAAATTTAGAAAGAAAAATATATATAAACATTGAAATAATTATCAATTTTATTGAAAAAAACATTAAATGTTTTGTGAAGATATCTTTTTGGAAATTTTTTGGATATTTATAGATAATAAATATAGGTATACAGCAAATAAAAATTAGAACAGCAGAGTAAATAGTTAACATTATTTCAGTTGTTTATATAATTCGTACATTCCTACTATTATACCGATTAGCAATAGTCCTACAAGCCACATGATATTATTATATTTATTGAATAAATAGTAACCAACACTACCACTTAAAATTATAGATCCAAGCAATGTGTAGGCCGCAGTCATTGCTTTTTGAAAGTTACGATCTGGTTTTTGCACAATTATTGACTGGAGGTATTAATTTTTTCTACTTGAGGTTCTTTAACTTGCAGCATACTACACATACCATCAAAATTTGCCCCTTCTTCCATAGTTATAATAGAAGCTTTAATATTCCCCGTTAGCTTACAACTTGGTCCTAAAACAACTTTGTTATCTACATCAACATCCCCATTGACCTCGCCACTAATAAAAGTAGCCTGAGCTTTAATATTTCCATCAATGATGGACCCTTTTGCAGTATTAACGGTCCCGTTTGAAATTATATTACCATGAACTGTACCATAAACAATAATATTACCCGATACATTAATATCACCTTTAATATCAATTTCAGGGGCTAGTATTGTTCCTAATGAACTCTGCTTATTATCTGATTGAAACATCTTTTTCTTTATACTCCTCAATTAAATTCCTAGGGTCAATAATAAGGTTATTATGCCAAATTTCAAAATGTAAATGTGGACCTTCGTCATTTTCTGATTTTCCAACACGGCCAATAATTTGATTTTTTTCAACGAAATCCCGATTGGATACCAACCTTTTATTCAGATGTGCATATAAAGAATAATAATTATTAGGATGAACAATAATAACGGTATTACCTAAATAATCTATTTTATCAGATAATACTACAAATCCTTTTTGCGTCGCCATGACATCGGATTTAAATATTGCAGCTATATCTAATCCATTATGAGGATTTTTTTTATCTTGAATAACCCCCTGTGTAATAATGCCATCAACAGGCCTACTTATAGGTAAAAAATTATTGAAATTGCGATAGTCTTGCAATAAATCAAATTGAAGTAATAGAGAATCAGATACCATATTTTGTTCTACAAATAAATCTAACATGTTTTTTACTTTTTGTTCTTTAATATTAAGATTAACAAGTTGTTCTCTATATGAATGTTGGCTATAATATTGAATCAATAAATAGGTGCCCATTATAAATCCAAAAATAGCAATCAATCCTCCAATTTTTATAAATAAGTGTGATACGCTAAAGTTTAGACTTTTTTTAGTTTTTTCATTTATAATAATGAATGAGAATTTTTTATTGTTCATTTTTAATTTTTTTAATAATTCTAATCAACTCCTTGAGTGAAGAAAATTGTATATTTAATGTTCCACCCTTTTTTTTATTGAATTTTGTACTGATTTTTGTTTTCAGGTATGGATTCAATGTTTCTACAATATCCTTCATCTCTTGTTTTTCTTGTGATATAATAGCAGGAGGTATATCCTTTTTCGATTTTATAAAATTTTTAATCAGAGCCTCTGATTCTCTAACACTTAAATTATTTTTTATAATTTTATGATAGATTTTAATCATATCAGTTGAGTGAGAAATCATTAGCAATGTTCTTGCGTGTCCATATGTTATATTATTTTTACGTAAACCTTTTTTGATGATAGGGGGCAGTTTTAATAACCGCATTTTATTTGATATTTCAGATCGACTTTTAGATACTTTTGTTGCAATTTCCTGTTGACTTAAATTATATTTTCCTCTAAGAATAGCATATCCTTCAGCTTCTTCAATGGGATTTAAATTAACACGTTGAATATTCTCAATGAGCGCATATTCCATTAGTTCTGATTCATCATTAAGTGTGATGGTATATGCAGGAATCCATCTTAATCCCACTTCCATTGCAGCTCTATATCTTCTTTCGCCAGCAATAATTTGATATGTTTGATTAGCCATTTCTCTAACAGTAATGGGTTGCAATATCCCATTCTTCTGAATTGACCGTATTAATTCTTTCATCTTGTCATCATCAAATAATTGTCTGGGTTGATTTTCATTAGGGATGATTTTATTGATATCAATTTGGCCTTGCAGATAACGACGGTTTTCTTCAGTATTGTTAGTTTTTATGATGGCCTCTAAACCTTTTCCTAGAACTTTATCCATTTTGATTTAATATCTCCGAAACTAAATTCATGTAATTTTGTGAACCTGTTGATGATGCGTCATATAATACAATAGGCTTACCAAAACTTGGAGATTCTCCTAATTTTACATTTCTGTTTATCAAAGTGTTGTATACTTTTTTACCAAAATATTGTTTAACCTCAGTAACAACTTGTTTTGATAAATTAAGTCTTGAGTCATACATTGTTATTAGCACTCCTTCAATCTCTAATGTAGGATTTAAATTATTTTGAATTAATCTCACGGTATTTAGTAATTGTGATAATCCTTCCAGGGCATAGTATTCGCATTGAATGGGTATAATTAATGAGTCAACGGCTGTAAAAATATTAACAGTTAATAACCCTAATGATGGAGGACTATCAATAATAATATATTTATATTTTCCATGAACATTATTAATAGCTTCTTTTAATATAGACTCTCTTGTAAACATACTTACTAATTCAATCTCAGCTCCAGCTAGTTTTGATGAAGAAGGGACAATATCTAAATATTCAATTTCTGTTTTTTGTATACATGTATCTATTTTTTTTTGATTTATCAACACATCATATATAGAACCTTTCTTGGTATTAACTTCTACTCCAACACCAATGGATGCATTAGCTTGTGGATCCATATCAATCAATAAAGTAGGAGTTTCAGTTATTGCTAAAAAAGCAGCAATATTAACAGCAGATGTAGTTTTGCCTACTCCTCCTTTTTGATTTGAAATTGCGATAATCTTTGTATTAAATGATTTCATTTAGGATTTTTTTTATAATAGAATTTAACTTTTGTATGTATTATAAAATATATAAATATCGCTTATTTGTAAATTTAATTACTCTTAAATTTACAAATCATTTATTTATAGAATTATATTATTCATAGAAAAGTAATGTTCCAAAATTTAAATATTAGATGGACTATTATTATAGCAATTGTAATAGGAGCTATATATTTTATCACTCCTACTTATAATTATTATTCCATTACCAATGATCCTGATTTAACTGATATTATTGATGCTGATGACATCAAAGTTTTAAAAGAAGATGCTTTGAAATTGGGCCTTGATTTACAAGGTGGATTATACATTATTTTAGAATTAGACTACCATGCTTATTTATTACAACAAGCTAATTCTAAGCAATCATCATTATATAAACAAGATTTAAGCGAATTAATCACTCAGTCGATACTTTTATCCATAGAAAATCAAACCGATGTTTTAGATCAATTTCACAATACAGCTTTAGATCAAAACATAGAATTAAAAACATATTATTCCAATTTATTACGTTCTAATATTCAAACTATAGATAATGTAGATAGTGATATTCTTGCAATGCTGAAAGAAAACAGAAAAGAAGCTATGATTAGCATTCTTGAAATTATGCGAAATAGAATTGAAGGGCATAACCAATATGGAGTTGGCGAACCCACTATACAGCGATTTGGAGCAGATAGATTAGTCGTTGAGCTAGCAGGAGTGTCAGATAGAGATCAAGCAAAAGAATATATCCAAAGAACAGCAGAATTTCAATTGACCGTAGTAGTGGATGATGTATTAAAGTTTAATGATATAGTTACGAAGATTGATAATAATTCAAATCATGCTGTTAAGCTACAAAATATATTAGTTCCTGGAAGAGGAGGCATGATAGGTCTTGATAAAGATTACGACACAATTAATGAAATTTTATATCAAACATCATCTGTCTTCTCGGAGAGATATCAAATTCTGTGGGATGATAATTTAGAATCTTTTTCTGATGGAGAAAAATATAGGAGACTATATTTAGTTAGTGCAAATTCAGCAATATCTGGAGGTGAAGTTAAAAACCCTAAAGCATTAATTTCTGAATTTGGAAATGATGATGTTGGTAGTTGGATTGTGAATTTAGACATGACAAGGGAAGGTACTGTTAAATGGAGTCGTTTTACAGGCAATAATATTGGGAAGCGAGTCGCTATAGTTCTTGATAATAAAGTATTTATGGCTCCGACTATACAAAATAAAATTTCATCAGGAGGAACCCGTATTACAGGTTTTGCTGATAAACAGGAAGCACAAGATATCGCGGCCGTCTTAAAAGCTGGAGAACTCCCTGCTCCCATTAATGTAGTCCAAACTAATTATATTGGCCCATCCTTAGGCAAAGATTCTGTGTCTTCTGGAAGTTTATCCATGATTATTGGACTGATTGTTATATTCTTATTTATGATAATATATTATAATTTATCTGGTATCATTGCAAGTGTTGCACTTTTAATAAATATATTTCTTGTCATAGGGATATTAATTACAATGGACGCAGTACTAACATTGCCAGGTATAGCTGGACTATTATTAACGGTTGGGATGTCTGTTGATGCTAATATTATTATTTTTGAACGTATTAGAGAAGAATTAAAATTGGGGACAGGAGTAAAATCAGCAATCAACATTGGTTATGATAGAGCGATTGTTACAATTTTAGATGCCAATGTAACTACTTTACTTACAGCTTTTGTATTATCTTTTATTGGTTCGGGCCCTATTAAAGGGTTTGCA
>CAYOTG010000024.1:0-8817 GCA_964406825.1 uncultured bacterium | reverse complement strand
AGGTAAGAGAGCAACAATGGTTTTATTAAAAAAATTCATACTAAAAATTTAAATTTAAAATAATTATTAAAAAACAGTAAAACGTCCTTGCTGTTGAATTTAATATCTATGTAAATTTATTATCTAATTATTTACGGAAAAAATAAATTATAAATGTACATTGATTATATTCCAGTAATAGTTTTTACAGGCCTTGCAATAGCTCTACTTATTGCCCCTCTTATTATCCAGCATTTAGTTTCACCTAGACATGATAAAGATAACGATAAATTAATGTCTTATGAATGCGGTGAAGTTCCTGAAGGTTCAGCATGGGTCAAATTCAATATCAGATTTTATATTATAGCATTGGTTTTTATTATATTTGATGTTGAAGTTGTGTTTTTATTCCCATGGGCTGCTGTTTATCAAGATTTTATAGCTTCAGGTAATGGTCTCTTAGTTTTAGTAGAAATGTTATTATTTGTTATAATCTTAACAATTGGTTTTGCTTATGTTTGGATTAAAGGTGATTTAGATTGGGTGAAAATGAAATTAAAGTATGCACATGGAAGATATTCAAAATTAGGAATGGATAAAAAATAATGAAGCATGCTAAAGATGAATTTACATTATTAGAAAAGTTTAAAGAAGATAATGTAGTTGTAGCAAAATTTGATGATTTGATTAATTGGAGCAGAGCAGGTTCTCCTTGGTATTTTCAATTTGGTTTAGCATGTTGTGCAATTGAGATGATGGCAGCTGCAGGGCCACGACATGACCTTGATAGATTTGGTGCTATTCCAAGAGCTACTCCTCGTCAATCAGATGTAATGATAGTTGCTGGAACGGTTACATTGAAAATGGCTTCTCGTGTTAAACGTCTCTATGAGCAAATGTCTGATCCTAAATATGTTATTTCAATGGGCAGTTGTGCTAATAGTGGTGGTCCATATTGGCAACACGGATATCATGTTTTAAAGGGAGTCGATTTAGTCGTACCTGTTGATGTATATGTTCCTGGATGTCCTCCAAGGCCAGAGGCTTTAATTCAAGGAGTCCTGGAGTTGCAGAAACAAATTAAAACAGAAACTCCACTAAGAAAGAAGAAAGCCGATAATGAGTGATAATGTAATATTAAATAAATTTAAGGATAAGTGTACATTATTAGATGATGGATCAATAATGATTAATTCGGATGATTGGGAATCTATAAGCCAATTTATTTATAAATCAGATTTTGATTATTTAATGTGTATCACCTCTTATGATCTTGAATCTGATGATAGGTTGGGATTGGCATATAATTTTTACTCAACTTCAGAAAAAAAATATCTAGAAATAAGAATTGAATTTAATAATAAAGAAGAGATATTTAGTGTTGCAAATATATGGAGAACAGCTGATTGGCATGAACGTGAAGCCTATGACTTAATGGGAATTTTATTTAAGGGCCACCCTGATTTAAAAAGAATATTGTTACCAAATGATTGGGAAGGTCATCCATTAAGAAAAGATTGGGAAGAACCTGAATATTATAATGGTATGCCCGTACCAAAAGATAAGAGCTATTGGGAATAAATGTATAAAGTATTAGATAAGAGTATTATTGGTGCAGATGAAATGGTCTTAAATATGGGACCACAGCATCCTAGTACCCATGGTGTTTTAAGGTTAAAAATCATAACTGATGGTGAGATTGTAAGTCATATCGAACCTATCATAGGCTATCTTCATCGTTGTTTTGAAAAACATTGTGAAAATTTAAGTTATGAGCAAATTGTTCCATTTACAGATAGATGCGATTATTTAGCATCTATGCATATGGGACATGCATATTCAATGGCAGTAGAAAAGTTATTAGATGTTGAATTACCTGAGCGTGTAGAATATATTAGAGTTATTGTAGCTGAATTGCAGAGAATTGCAAGCCATTTGATTGCAATCGGTGCATTTGGGCTTGATGTAGGGGCTATCACACCATTTACATGGACACTTAGGGATAGAGAAAGAATCTTAGATTTATTTGAACAGCTATCAGGTGCAAGGCTATTATACAATTATATATGGCCTGGTGGATTAGCACATGATTTACCCCCTGGTTTTGTTGATAAAACAATTGAGTTCTTAGATTATTTTGAACCACAAATAAAAGAGTATAATGATCTTTTAACTGGAAATAAAATTTTCATAGAAAGAACAGCCGATGTAGGAGTAATGCCTAAAGAAGTTGCTATTAATTATGGTGTCTCAGGTCCAAGTTTAAGAGCAAGTGGCGTTGATTATGATTTAAGAAAAACTGATACTTATTCAATTTATGATAAATTTGATTTTAATGTACCGGTTGGAGATGGACGTATGGGTACAGTAGGAGATTGCTGGGACAGGTATTATGTCAGAGTTTTAGAAATGAAAGAAAGTATTAAAATTTTAAGACAGGCCTTAAAATCTATTCCTGATGGAGATGTGCATTCTGCGATGCCCAAAAAAATAAGACCCAAAAAAGGAGAGGTGTATTCAAGATATGAATCTGCTAGAGGTGATGTAGGGTTTTATATAAGAAGTGATGGAAAAAATATTCCTACAAGAGTTAAAATGAGATCTCCTGCTTATTGCAACTTATCTGTTCTAAATGAAATTTCAGCGGGTTGGATGATTTCAGATGTTATAACTGTTCTTGGAAGTTTAGATATTGTGTTAGGAGAAATAGATAGATGACATCTGTAATTGATTATCTCTTAAACTCATTGTCTTTTCTAGGTATAGATTCATCTATTCTGTTAATTCTTGTTATTCTTATACCTGGAGTTGCTATTTTCTTGATTATGGCCATTAATGCTACAATAGCAGTTTATATGGAAAGAAAAGTCTCAGCATTTATGCAAGATAGACTTGGTCCTATGGAAGTAGGTATTTTTGGTTTTAAAGGAGGTAAGCGATTTTGGGGTGGCATAGGTCAAACTATTGCAGATGCAATAAAATTACTTGTAAAAGAAGATATTGTTCCTAATGATGCAGATAAAAAATTAATGCTATTGGCTCCATTCGTAATTTTTATAGGAGCATTTTTAACATGGATTGCCATCCCTTTATCTGAGAATTTAGTTGTTTCAGATTTTAATATTGGTATTTTTTATATTATAGCAATGAGCTCTGTTGGTGTTATTGGTATAATCTTAGCTGGTTGGTCATCGAATAATAAGTGGTCTTTATATGGAGCTATGAGAGCAGCAGCCCAAATTATAAGCTACGAAATTCCAATTGGCTTATCGCTATTGCTCGTTGTTATAGTGACAGGAAGTTTAAATTTAGGTGATATTGTACAATGGCAGGCAGATCATAGATGGTTTATCGTACATAGTCCGTTTACTTTGATAGCCTTTTGTATCTATTTTATATCTGTTGTAGCTGAAACAAATAGAACCCCATTTGATATTCCTGAAGCTGAATCTGAATTGGTTGCAGGATGGATGACAGAATACTCTGGATTTAAATGGGCAATATTCTTTTTAAGCGAGTATGCAAATATGTTGATAGTTAGTATCGTTGCTTCTGTTGTTTTCCTTGGAGGTTGGCTATCTCCTTTTACATTATTTAATATTGGAATTCCTGATACCTGGATGTTCTTAGATGGTCCAATTCTGGGATTCTTTTGGATTATGATTAAGGCAGTATTTTTAATTTTTGTAATGATGTGGTTTAGATGGACTTTCCCTAGATTAAGAGTAGACCAATTGATGTATCTTTGTTGGAAAGTTTTTATTCCATTTGCTCTAGCAAATTTATTTTTTATATCCATATGGGAGCTAATCTTTTGAGTGAATATGTAAATAATATCATTTATGGAATTAGAACATTCTTAACTGGGATGGGTCTAACATTTAAGCATTTTAAAAATAAGAAAGATTTAGTTGCGACACTTCAATACCCTAATGAAAAATGGCCAATCCCTGAAAGAAATATTGGTTTTAATGAAGAGGATTATAATGTAATACGCTCAAGGCTACATGTAGATATTGATGATTGTATTGGATGTTTGCAATGTGAAAAGGCATGCCCTGTTGATTGTATTAAAATAGATACGCTTAAGCCTCCAAAGGGTAGTGATTATGATTGCGGAAAAACATCCCATGATACACAGAAGAAAATGATAGTTCCACGTTTTACTATTGATATGTCTGAGTGTATGTACTGCGATTTATGTGTTCATCCATGTCCTGAAGAATGTATATATATGGTAGGTGGACCAAATGAGCCTAAACATGAAATAGATTATGAGTTCAGTCAATATGAAAGGCATGGGTTGATTTTTGAATTTGCTACATCAACAGAACAAGATATCTTAGATATTGGTGGAGAAGCCTATCTAAAGGAACGTAATGAAAAAGCAGAAAGGCGTCAAAAAGGAGAAAATTTAGAAGGTATTGTTGATAGCGATGCTTCTGGGGCAGAAAATACTGATGAGCCTGAAAAAGCAAAACATAAAGATCCGCTACTAGAAATTTTCAATACTGTTCCAGATAAAGTTGCAAGAGGTATTGCTAAAAAGGCTGTTGTATTTGGAAAACGCTCAGGGTTTGATTTTATTAAAATGTCAGAGGAGGTAGAATCACGTATTACAGCTGCAGGTAAAACAAGTTCTGAGATGTCTGTAGCAATAGAAAATTTAAAAAATTATAAGTCTGTTATTAGTGATGATGTAACATCGGATGATAATAAAAAAGTTGCAAGCGAAAGTGAAGCTAAAGAAGAAACACAAGAATCTGAACCTAAACCATCTGGTTTTAATATTAAATCTCTTGATTTTATAACTGATAAGATGGTTAGGGGTATTGCAAAGAAAACATTTATGAAGTGCAAACGTTCTGAATTAGATATGAATGCAACAATAGATGCAATTATAACAGATTTAGATGCTAATTCAAAATTAGATGATGAGACTAAAGAAACATTATTATCGTTTAAAACTAATAATGATACTCCTAGTGATTCTTCACCAGAAGAAAATATCAAAGAAGATTCTGCTAAAGAGCAAACTGATGTTTTGTTTGATATTAAATTATTAAATGATATTGAAGATAAAATGACTCGAGGTTCAGCTAAAAAAATATATATGGCTGGAAAAAGAGCAAAGAAAAGTTCATCTGAAGTGATAGATGATATTTTAAATGAATTATCAGATAAATTAGATGATAAAACTAAAGAGTTAATAGGAGGCTTAAAATAATGCCAATTCCAGATTTAGGTATTGTGTTGTTCTTAGGTATTTTTATGCTTATTTCTGCTTCTGCATTTATGGTGGTTACATCACCTAATCTAGTTCATTCAGCCGTTTCTTTACTCTTTACATTATTTGGTGTGGCTGCTATATACATATATCTATATGCAGATTTTATAGCAGCAACGCAGATTGTTATATATGTTGGTGGAATTTTAGTACTTATCATTTTTGGTGTTATGCTTACCAATAAAATTGATAATGCGACTATTGATTCTAAAACACATAATAAAATCCCAGGTTTGATATTCTCTTCTGTATTACTTATCATGCAATTTTATATTATATTTAATACAAAGTGGAATATTAATGAAAATCCAATAAAAGATAGTACCATTAAAGATATTGGTAATTTATTGCTAACTAAATATCTTTTACCATTTGAAGTTGTTTCTGTTCTTTTATTGGCTGCCTTGATAGGTGCTGCGATGTTATCTAGAAAGAAGGTACAGTCTTAATGGATTATATACAGCCATATTTAATGTTATCTTCAATCCTATTCTCGATGGGGATTTATGCAGTCATTACTAGAAAGAATGCTGTTGCAATACTTATGGGTATAGAGCTTATACTTAATTCTGCAAATATTAATTTTATTACCTTTAATAGATTTGGGAATTTTGCTACACTGGATGGTCATGTATTTACTATTTTTGTGATTGTTCTTGCTGCTGCAGAAGCAGCTGTAGCACTTGCTATTATTATTAATTTATTTAAAAATATTGGTACTGTCGATGTAGATAAAGCTCAGGAGATGAAAGGATAATGATACAGGTTTTACAAATAACATCCTTTCTAATATTACCAATTTTATCATTTATTATTTTAATATTTTTTGGTAAAAGGTTTAAACATCACTCTTCTACATTGGCCCTCTGTCTAATGGGATTGATGCTTTTAAATGCTTTAGTTTTATTTGCCGATTCTATATTTTATAATTCAAATGTCCATAATTCATTAAGTAATACATTCGAATGGTTTTCTACTGGAAATTTATCTATTAATCTTGGTTATTATATTGATAATATTACAGTGATAATGCTCTTGGTTGTTGCGCTTATTGGGTTTCTTGTACATCTTTATTCAACAGAATATATGAAAGATGATCTAAGATATTCTCGGTATTTTGCATTCCTTGGAATCTTTATATTCTCTATGAATGGGATTGTATTGGCAGATTCTCTTATTATGATGTATATCTTTTGGGAATTAGTAGGTTTAAGTTCCTTCCTTTTGATTGGTTTTTGGTTTGAAAAAGATAGACCTCCACTAGCTGCAAATAAGGCATTCTTAACCAATAGAGTAGGTGACATAGGAATGTTTATTGGTATTATGATTCTCTATTTTAATGTAGGTTCATTTAATATTAATGAAATTATTAATGGAGTGGGTGATATGGATACTGGTCTCCTTACAATAGCAGGATTATTAGTATTTATGGGGGCTGTAGGAAAATCTGCTCAATTTCCACTTCATATATGGCTTCCAGATGCTATGGAAGGTCCAACACCTGTTAGTGCACTTATCCATGCTGCAACAATGGTAGCAGCAGGTGTTTACATGACATTTAGAATTTTTCCATTTCTAACACCTGATGCTTTAAGTATTGTTGCGATTATTGGAGCAATAACAGCTCTTATGGCAGCCATTACTGCTATTACTCGAAATGATATTAAGGCTGTTCTTGCATATTCAACTATCAGTCAACTGGGTTATATGATTATGGCAATTGGTGTTGGTGCACATTTATATGCATTTTTCCATTTAGTAACTCATGCAATGTTTAAAGCTTGTTTATTTTTATGTAGTGGTTCTGTAATACATGCAATGCATCATTCATTGCACCATCTTGATGATCATGATACAGATCCCCAGGATATGCGTAACATGGGTGGTTTAAAGGATAAAATGCCTATTACTCACGCAACGATGCTGGTTTCAACATTAGCCATTGCAGGAGTCCCATTCTTTTCTGGTTTTTTATCTAAAGATGGCATACTAGCTGGTACTCTATCATATTATCATATGCATCATGGCTGGACAATCTTATTGCCATTAGCAGGGTTTGGTGCAGCTATGATAACAGCTTTTTATATGTTTAGATTAATATTTAAAACATTTTATGGTAAGCCTAATAATAATGATATTCATAAACATGTTCATGAATCCTCTCTTCCAATGACTATGCCATTAATTTTATTGTCATTTTTAAGTTTAGCTTTTGTATTTACGCTTAAAGTCAATCCTCTTGTAAGTAAGGGATGGTTTAAGGGTTTAATTGGTCATGTTAAACATAACTTTTTAGATATGCACTTAATTGAAGATGGAATACATCATGCTCATGACCAAGCAATGTATTTATCGTTATTTGTTGCTTCTGTAGGTATTGCTTTATCTGTTATTTTCTATTATTTAAGAAAGGTTGATGTTGAAAAAGTATCTAAGTTATTTAATATAGTAGGTCTATATAATTTATCTAAAAATAAATTTTATATTGATAGAATATATAATAGCGTATTATACAAACCATTTTTTATGCAGACTAAAGTAGCATCATTTATTGATTGGAATATCTATGATCAAAAAATTGTTGATGCATGGGGATGGATTACTCTTAAAATTTCAAAATATGCAGGAATATCAGATTATAGTATACTTGATCAAAAAATTATAGATGGAACATCGCATTTAACACAATATGTTTCATCTAAGCTAAGAAAAACTCAATCGGGAGTTATACAAAATTATTTATTAGGGGTGCTTGTAGTGCTCGTTGTTATTATAGTAGTTATTAACCAAATATAAGAATAGGAAATTATGGAAAAATCAATATTATCATTATTAATCTTTTTACCAGTACTAGGGGCAATTATAATGCTCCCCGTATCCAAATATGTTAAAATACCCAATATTATTAAATACATAGCACTTGGAACAACGGGATTGCAATTATTATTATCTGGTTGGCTGTATATGAATTTTGATCCATCTCTATCAATTATGGAATCTCCTTTTACACAGAAATTTATGTGGATAGATCATTTCAATATCGAGTATTTTGTTGGTGTTGATGGACTTAGTATACCAATGGTTTTATTAACAGCGTTATTATCTTTTATTTGTATACTTGCAAGTTGGAATATTGATAAAAAAGTATTGGGTTATTTTTCATTATTTTTATTGTTAGATGCTGGAATGATGGGAGTATTTTTATCTCTTGATTTCTTTCTGTTTTATATTTTTTGGGAGGTTATGCTTCTTCCAATGTACTTCTTAATCGGTATATGGGGTGGTCCACAACGCCATTATGCTGCAATTAAATTTTTCTTATATACGCTGTTTGGTTCTTTATTTATGTTATTGGCAATGATTGGTTTATATTATTTTACTATACCATTTAATGATGGGGTAGGTACTTTTAATTTAATTAAACTAATAGAGCTTGCACCGCAAATAGATGCTCAATTATGGGGATATAATGTGCAATGGTTATTATGGATTGCTTTATTTATTGGTTTTGCAATTAAAGTTCCTGTTTTTCCATTTCATACATGGCTTCC